>JASHZK010000118.1 GCA_030042575.1 Acidimicrobiales bacterium | reverse complement strand
GCGTCCCAGTCGGCCAGAAGGACGGCCATGTCGTTGCCCGAGGCTATGAGCAGCCCCTCGAGCGCCTGGAGCTCGGTCAGGCTCTCCCCCGCCGTCACCTGGAGCTCCGACTGCTGGGTGGCCACCCCCGTCTGGTACGCCGAGACCACGGCGGGCGTGACGGCGATGGCCGGTCCCTGGGACCCCGGGGCCATGGGGTGGTCCTCGAGCACCACATAGGCGGTGAGCACCTTGGCCATGCTGGCGATGGGGAGGGCAGAGGTGGCTCCACTGCTCCCGAGGCTGCCCACGCCCACCTCGATCAGCGCCGCCGCCCCGGTGGTGGGCCAGGGCAAGGAGGGTGCGGCACCGGGCAGGCGCAACGACACGGTTCGAGGCGCCTGTAACGACACCGACGGCAGCGGCCGCAGCCACTGCACAGCTCCGAAGACCACCACGACGGCCACGACCGTGAGGACCACGTACCGGCCGATCGGTCCCCGGTGCCCGAGACCGGGACGCCAGTCCCGCCCCCGCTGGCGGACGGTCCGCGCCGCCCTCAGGTACTCGGGGGGCCGGCCGGCGCTGAGCCGACGGCCCTCGGTCGCCCCTCCACGGCTGTGCGCACCACGGCGGCTCCCCAACAGGCGGCTGACCATCTCGCCGAAGATAATTGCCCGGCCGTGACCGCCCAAAGGGGGATCCCGGCCAGCCAGGTCAATGGGCGTACAGGTGATAACCGGCGAAGGTCCACGCCAGTACCCACAGCGCGTTGGCGGCCTTCGGGGCGGTGACGAGGCGCAGGAACTGCTCGGCGCTGGCCAGGTGGCCATGGCTGCGCCGGGCGACGACATCGACGACCGCCGCCACCACCACCACCCCCACCCAGAAGGCCACTCCCGCGGCCCGGTCGTCGGGTAGCAACAGGCCCGGTACCAGCGGCCGAGCCGAGCCCGCGAACCCAGATCCGACCACCACCGGCAGGGCCGACCAGGCCGCAGGCGAACCGGCGCCCGGCCGGACCGGCCCGGGCGACGAGCGCACGGGCGACCGGGCCCGCATCACCCCGTAGCCGACACCCACCCCCATCCACACGAGCAACATGGCGGCGTTGAGGGGACGGTAGGCCTGGGTCAGAGCGCTGATCGTCAGGTGAGCGACGTGCCTGCCCGTGTCGATGCCGAGGGCTTCCCACCCCGCCATCACCAGCACCAGGATCACCCAGGGCGTCAACCCACCCAGGACGGCCCGCCCCCGAGTGCCGGCGGCCGGCCACCGGGCGGCCATCGACTCGACCCGCAGCCCCCAGCGCCCTCCCCGGCGGCCGCGCCACAGCGACACATCGACCGCCACCACGGCGGCCAGCGAGATGCCCCAGGTGATCCCGGCGGCCGCCGTGGAGCGGTGGAACCCGCTCACCCACCCGCACCAGGCGCACAGCACCACGGCGGCACCGGTCACCAGGACGAAGCGGCGGGTCACTACCTGCCATCATGGCCTGGTGCAAGCGGGCCGGGACTCCCCCGTCGACCGCTCCCGGCGGCTGGCCGCCTTGGAGGTGCGGACCCTCCAACCCGATGAACTGTTGGCGGCGGCCGGAGCGGCGGCGCGAGCCCTGCAAGACGACCCGGCCAGCGTGGCCTGCTACGGCGAGGACCCTCTGGTGCGTTTGGCCCAGACCTATGGCCTCTTCGCCGACCTCTTCGGGCGCGCCGTCTCTCCCCAGTACGGGGCGCTGTCCGGCCGTTGCGTCCTGGCCGTGGCCGGGGTCCTCCCACCGGGACAATGCGTCGGGACGATGATGGCCCCCCTCCTGGACGCCGCCTCGGCCCTGCCCGAGCCGCCGATCGGCGACCCCATGCGGCCGGCCGTCCTGTGGGCCACCTGGGCCGCCCACGACCTGCCCGAGGAGCACTGGCACATCGGGCCCGTCGGGGTCGAGCCCGGTTACCAGGGAACCGGCATCGGCCGAGCCGTCATGGCCGCCCTGTGCGAAGAGCTCGACGCCCAAAGCCGAATTGGCTGGCTGGAGACCAACAAGGAACGGAACCTGCGCTTCTACCGCGGCCTCGGTTTCGAATTGGTGGACCACGCCCCGGCCCTGGGGATCGACAATTGGTTCCTGCGCCGCGACCCACGTCGGCCGTAGCGGGTCGTCGCCTCCGGGGGCTCCCGTGCCGGATTGACCCTGGTCGGGACGATCGGCCATGCTGCCCGGGTCAACATCCGGCGTCGACGTGCCGCCGGACAGCGAGCCTGGCCGCCGGAGGGACCGGCGGTGCCGGGCGGCACCTCGAGGAGGCTGGGAATGGGCATGCTGGACGGCAAGATCGCCATCGTCACCGGTGCCGGCCGAGGCATCGGCCGGGCCGAGTCGCTGCTGATGGCCGAGGAGGGCGCCAAGGTCATCGTCAACGACGTCGGGGGATCGCGCGCCGGCGAGGGCAGCGACAAGACCCCGGCCGAGCAGACGGTGCACGACATCATCGCCGCCGGCGGCGAAGCCGCCGTCAACGCCGACGACGTGAGCTCCTGGCAAGGGGCCGAGAACCTGGTCGCCCAGGCCGTCGACACCTGGGGCCGGCTCGACATCCTGGTCAACAACGCCGGCATCCTGCGGGACAAGATGAGTTTCAACATGGAGGAGTCGGACTGGGACGACGTCATCCGCGTCCACCTGAAGGGCCACTTCGCCATGTCGCACTTCGCCGCCGTCCACTGGCGCAACCGGGCCAAGGCCGGTGAGGAGGTGTCGGGCCGGATCATCAACACCGCCTCCGAAGCCGGGCTCTTCGGCAACGCCGGCCAGGCCAACTACGGCGCCGCCAAAGCGGGCATCGCGGCGATGACCATCATCATGGGTCGGGAGCTGGCCCGTTACGGGGTCACCGTCAACGCCATCTCGCCCCGGGCCCGGACTCGGATGACCGAGGACCTCTTCGGCGAGATGGCCAAGGCGGAGGAGGGCAAATTCGACGCCTTCGCCCCCGACAACGTGGCCCCACTGGTCGCTTTCCTGGCCAGCGACGCCGCCGCCGACGTCACCGGCCAGAATTTCGTGGTCTACGGCGGCTCGGTCTGGGTGATGGCGGGATGGAAAGCGGCCGGCCAAGTCAGCCGGGACGACCGCTGGACGCCCAAGGAGCTGGCCGACGCCAAGTCCACGCTGTTCGCCGACCGCGACCCCGGACTTCCGCCTTTCGCCTTCTAGTCCGGCCCCTCGAGCCGGTCCGGCCCTCGAACCGACGGTGGGGCGGCGGCCCGGCTAGTTCCTGGTGGGAAGGGCGGCGGTGGCCTCGCCCACCACCTTCACCTCACCCTCGGCGTTCTCCAGGCTGCACTCCAGGTCGACCAGGTTCCGGCCGTCCTCGTGGCGTTTGCCCTTCACCACGATCCTGGTGCGCAGCCCCTCACCGGGCCACGTCTGGCGGCTGAAGCGCACCTGGTAATGCGTGAGGGTGCCCACTCCCAGGTAGTCGGTGAGGGCCGTGCCCAGCAGACCCATCGAGAACATGCCGTGGCCGAAGACGCTCGGCTGGCCGGCTTTGGTGGCCAGGATCTCGTCGTGGTGCATGGGGTTGTAGTCCCCCGAGGCCCCGGCGTAGCGAACGAGGTCGGTGCGGGTGAGCGTGTGGGTCGTGACCGGGGCTTCGTCGCCTGGGTCCAGATCCTCGAAGTAGGTGGTCATCGTCGGGCAGCTTGGGCGGCGGCCGGGCCGGCTGTCAAACGCCGCCAGCCGCCGGGCCCCGCGGCCGAGGACCGGGGCCTGCCGGTCGGCCGCCGGCTCAGGCCCCGGGCTCGGGGTCGCGAGGCAGGCCGAGGATCCGCTCGGCGATGACGTTGCGCTGGACCTCGCTGGTACCGCCGGCGATGGTCAGGCACCGAGTGGAGAGAAAGCCACGGCTCCACTGCTGGGCCTCGCCGGCGGTGGTGGCGCCTTCGGGACCGAGCAGCACGAGGCCGAGTTCCTGGACGCGCTGCTCGTGCTCAGCACCCAGCAGCTTGCGGACGCTGGCCTCGGGACCAGGGTCGACGCCGGAAACCGAGCGCAAGGTGGTGCGGGCGCCCAGCAGCGTCACCGACTGGGCCTCGGCCAACAGCGCCCCCAGTCGGTCGAGCACCACGGCGTCGCTGTCGCCGGTCGAGGTGTCGAGGTCGCCGAGCGAAGCCACGATCCACTCGATGCCGAACCCGAAGGTGGCGCCCGAGGACATCGAGACCCGCTCGTTGGCCAGGGTGGTACGGGCCAGGCGCCAGCCCTGGCCGACGGCGCCCACCACGCACTCGTCGGGGACGAAGACGTCGGTGAAGAACACCTCGTTGAACAGGGCGTCCCCCGTGATCTCCCGCAGCGGGCGCACGTCGATGCCCGGGTTCTTCATGTCGACCAGGAAGTAGGTGATGCCCTCGTGCCTGGGAACTTCGGCGTCGGTGCGAGCCAAGCAGATCCCCCAGTCGGAACGCTCGGCCATCGACGTCCACACCTTCTGTCCGGTGAGCAACCAGCCACCCTCGGCCTTGTCGGCCCGCATGGAGAGCGAGGCCAGGTCGCTGCCGGCCCCCGGCTCGCTGAACAGCTGGCACCACACGAGCTCGCCGCGCAGGGTGGGACCCACGAAGCGCTCCTGTTGAGCGGCGGTGCCGTGGGCGATGATGGTGGGAAGGGCCCAGGCCCCCACGGCCAGGTTGGGCCGCCACACCCCCGCGGCCGACATCTCCTCGTCGATGACGAGCTGTTCGACCGGCCCGGCACCCCGTCCCCACGGCGGTGGCCAGTGCGGGGCGAGCAGCCCGGTGTCCACCAGGACCCGGCGCTTGGCCGTCGTGCCCTTGGCCGCGGCCACCTGCCCGACGAGGTCACGAACACCGACCCGCAGCTCCTCGGCGTCGGGGGGCAGGTCGACCTGGACGGGGCGCCGCTGGCCGCGCCCGGCCAGGCGGGCCGCTTCCAGCCGCAGCCCGTCGCCTCCCCCCAGCAGCTGGCGCAGGACCATGGCCCGCCGCAGGTGCAGATGGGCGTCGTGCTCCCAGGTGAATCCGGTGCCGCCGTGCAGTTGCACGCAGGCCTTGGCGCATTCCACGTAGGCGTCGAGGGCCAAGGCGGCGGCCAGCACGGACGACAGCCGCGCCTGCTCCTCGTCGCCGCCGTCGGCGGCCCGGGCCGCGTCCCAGGCCAAAGCCGTGACCTGCTCGACGGTGACGAGCATGTCGGCCAGGCGATGTTTCACGGCCTGGAACTGCCCGATGGGGCGGCCGAACTGCCGGCGGTCCTTGGCGTGCCCGGTGGCAGCCTCGAGGCACCAGCGGCCCCCGCCCGCACATTCGGCCGCCGCCATGGCGAGCGCCAGCTGCCGCACGATGGCGTGGCG
>JASHZK010000117.1 GCA_030042575.1 Acidimicrobiales bacterium | reverse complement strand
CGAGAAACGCCTGGCGCTGTGGGTCGTCCGCCACCCTTCGGATATTGAAGCTGTGGCCGGCTTGGGCCCGGAACCGCTCGATCCCTCCTTCGACCGCGCCACTCTGGCCCGGTTGCTCTCGGGCGAGAAGGGGACGGTCAAGAACGCCTTGGCGCGCCAGTCGCTGGTTGCCGGAATCGGCAACGCCTACTCCGACGAGATCCTCCACGTGGCCCGCTTGTCCCCCTTCAAGCCGGCGGCGGCTCTGAACGAGCAAGAGCTGGGCCGGGTGTTCGGGGCGATCAAGGAGGTGCTCGGCCGGGCCGTCGACAAGGCGCTCGGTCTCGAGGCCGACGCCCTGAAGGAGGAGAAGAGGCGGACCATGCGCGTCCACGGGCGCAGTGGCCAGCCCTGCCCCGAGTGCGGGGACACGGTGCGCCAGGTGGCCTTCGCCACGCGCTCGCTGCAGTACTGTCCCACCTGCCAAACGGGCGGAAAGCCGCTGGCCGACCGACGTCTTTCCCGCCTGATCAAGTGAGGGAGACCTGGGACTTGACGCCGTGGCCCGCCGATGAAGCTTCAGCCGTGACCGACGAGGTCGAGTTCAACCTGGCACTGGTGCAGGAAACGGTAGGGGCGGTGATCCCCAGTCGCGTCTGCATCATCCACGGCGAGCGCCGCCTGACCTTCGGCCAATTGACCGAGCGCTCCCGGCGCCTGGCCTCCTACCTGCACCGGCGCGGCCTCGGCCTCCACCGCCGGCGGGCGGAGCTCGAGCCCTGGGAGTCCGGTCAGGACCACGTCGGGCTCTACCTGTACAACGGCAACGAGTACGTCGAGGGCATGCTGGGCGCCTACAAGGCCAGGGCGGCCCCCTTCAACGTCAACTATCGCTACGTGGCCGAGGAGCTCCGCTACCTGCTGGCCGACGCTGGCGCCCGGGGCCTCGTGTACCACGCCGCTTTCGCCCCCGTCCTGGCCGAAGTGGTGGCCGACCTGCCCGGACTCGAGGTCCTGCTCCAGGTGGCCGACGAGTCGGGCCACCGCCTGCTCCCCGGTGCCGTCGACTACGAGGAGGCGCTGGCCTCGGCGCCCTCCGAGCTGCCGGCTCTGTCGGCGCCGCCTTCTGCCGACGACCTCTACATCCTCTACACGGGCGGCACCACCGGCATGCCCAAGGGCGTGCTGTGGCGCCAGCACGACATCTTCCGAGCCGCCATGGGCGGGCGGGCCTACGGAACCTGGGAGCCGCTGTCCGACTACCAGGAGCTCGAGTCGAAGATCCTCCGGGGCGACGAGGTCCGAATCCTCAACCTGCCACCGCTCATGCACGGCGCCGCCCAATGGGCCACCTTCTATTACATGACCATGGGCGCCACCGTGGTCTTCCCCAGCGACACCACCCGGGTCGACCCGGTCGACGTATGGCAGACCGTCGAACGCCACCGGGTGGTGGGCATCACCGCCGTGGGCGACGCCATGGCCCGCCCCTTGATCGAGGAGCTCGAGCGCCACGAATACGACACGAGTTCGCTCGTCGCCTTCGGCAGCGGCGGCGCCATCTTGAGCGAAGGCATGAAGGCACGTCTGTTGGCCAAGCTGCCCAACCTGCTCGTCACCGACGTGGGTGGCGCCTCGGAGACGGGAGCCCAGATGGGCAACAGTTCGGTGGCCGGGTCCGTGTGCAGCGGGCGCTTCACCCCGGGGCCGGGCACGGTGGTGCTCGACGCCCAACTGTCGAGGCTGCTCGAGCCGGGAGAGGACCACCAGGGGTGGCTGGCCCAGTTCGGCGCCGTTCCCCTCGGTTACCTCGGCGACCCCGAGAAGACGGCCAGCACCTTCCCCACCATCGACGGCGTGCGCTACTCGGTCCCGGGCGACCGGGCTCGGTGGTTGGCCGACGGCCAGATCGAGCTGCTCGGACGCGACTCGGTGACCATCAATTCGGGCGGCGAGAAGATCTTCGCCGAGGAAGTGGAACAGGCCATCATCCGTCACCCGGCCGTGGCCGACGTGGTGGTGGCCGGCCGGCCCAGCGAGCGATGGGGCCAGGAGGTGGTGGCCCTGGTCCAGCTGGCCACCGGGCGCAGCGCCAGCGCCGACGAGCTGCGAGCCGAAGCGGCCAAGCACATCGCCGGCTACAAGCTGCCCAAGGCCATCGGCTTCTGCGAGACCATCGTACGGTCACCCTCGGGCAAGGCGGACTACCGCTGGGCCCGGGAGCAGGCGCTCGGGATCTGAGCCGGCCGGTCCCCTTTGGCCTACGTCGAGATCACCCGGCCCCGGGACCAGGTGGCGCAGGTCACCTTGAACCGGCCCGAGCGCATGAACGCCATGGCCTTCGACGTCATGGTCCCGTTGCGCCATGCCCTCGAAGAGGTGAGCCGGGACAACACGGTGCGGGTGGTGGTGGTGACCGGAGCGGGCAGGGCCTTCTGCTCGGGAGCGGACCTCGAGGATGCCGGCACGGTGCCCGGCATCGCCGGCCTCACCCGCCCGACCATCGCCCTGCGGGCCATGGAGCTCCTCGACGAGGTGATCCGACAGCTCCGGGCCATGCACCAGCCGGTCATCGCCGCTGTCAACGGGCCCGCCATCGGCGGCGGGATGTGCCTGGCCCTGGCGGCCGACATCCGGCTCACTGCGGAGACGGCCTTCTTCCGGGCCGCCGGGGTGAACAACGGCCTCACCTCCAGCGAGCTGGGCTTGAGCTATCTGTTGCCGCGCGCCATCGGGTCCTCGCGCGCCTTCGAGCTCATGCTCACCGGCCGCGACGTGCCCGCTGCCGAGGCCGAGCGCATCGGTCTGGTGTCGGCCGTGGTCCCCTCTGCGTCGCTGCTCGAGGAGTGCTACGCCGTGGCCGGGCGCATCATCGCCCTCAGCCGGGTCGGCATCGAGCTGACCAAACGACTGCTGTGGTCGAGCCTCGATGCTTCGAGCTTGCACGCCCACATGGACCATGAGGGACTGTCCCAGCTCTACGTCCGGCTCACCACCGCCAACTTCGAGGAGGCCGTGCGGGCCCGCAAAGAAGGCCGGCCTCCGATCTTCGAGGACTGACGTCGGCTCCGTCCGCGCCCAGCTGACGCCGCATGCCCTGGGCAGGGTGGGGGTACCGTGGCCTCGTGGCCGGCTACCGGACGGAGGAAGAGGGGGCCCAGGCCCCGAAGCTGGTCGGGGCGCCGGCGTCGCCGCCGCCCCGACGCTCCCGGCGGCGACGGACCCGGACCTTGTCGACCGAGGGAAAGGGGTTCGCCACGGCGGTGGCGAGCGGGGTGGGGGCGGTCGTCGCCATGTCGCTCAGCTCGACGCTGGGCGACGTCCACGGCCACACACTGCACCAGAAGCTCTTCGCCTTCGTGGGGGCGGGCGCCTTCTTCGTGTTGGCCATCATCGCCGTGCAGAGCACCTCCAGTGCACTCGTCGACGTTCTGCGTCCC
>JASHZK010000116.1 GCA_030042575.1 Acidimicrobiales bacterium | reverse complement strand
TGCGACCTGACCGTCAACCTCCTCGGTCCGGGAGGCGGCCCGGCACCGCCGTTGAACATCTCGATCATCCCCGGCGCCTTCCCCGCCAAGGGCGTGTACCCGGCGAACATCACCCTTCCTTCGGGCGCCATCGGCGATCAGTCGGAACACACGGCGGCCTGCTCATGAAACGTTTCCGGGAGCGCAACCTTGCTTTGGTGGGCCTGACGAGCCTGGTGGTGGCCGTGGCGGTGGTGTACGGCGCGCTGCAGTTCCCGAATCTGCCGCTGGTCCACGACGAAGCCACCTACTCGGCTTATCTCAGCGATGCGGCCAACCTGGTTCCCAGTGACCAGATCTGGATCCACGGCGTCGGCGTCGGATCGGTCACCGGGATGGCGCTCGATGGTGACAAGGTCAAAGTGACCTTCACGGTCAATCCGGGGCTGCATCTCGGATCGACGACTTCGGCCGCCGTCGAGACCCAAAGCCCGATAGGGACCGAGGTTCTGCAGTTGACCCCGTCCGGGCCCGGGAGCCTGAAGGGCACCATCCCGTTGTCGAGGACGTCGGTGCCGTTCACGCTGGTTGACGCCCTGTCTGGCTTCAGCCAGGACGTCCAGGCATACAACAAGGCGGCACTCGAGCAATCGTTCAAGGTCATCGCCCAGAACCTCTCGGCCACCTCCGCTGGCGAGACGCAGGCGGCTTTCAACGGGTTGGCACGGCTGTCTCAGATCTTCGGGGGCCAGTCGGGCGACATCGCCTCGGTCATCAGCCAGGGCGCCGCCATCACTTCGGTCCTGTCGCAGCGCAGCAGTCAGCTCTTCAATCTGGTGGGGCAGGCCGACATCGTCCTCCAGGTACTGGAGCAGCGGCAGGCGGTGATCAAGTCCCTGCTCGAGGGAACCGCCGCACTCAGCCACGAGCTGAGCCAGTTTCTCTCCACCAACGGTTCCCAGCTGAGGACGTTGTTCGACAACCTCCAATCGGTGTCTGCGGTGCTCGCCCAGAACGCCGACAACCTGGGCAAGGCGATTCCTCTGCTGGCGGCGCTGGCCAAGTACACCGCCAACTCCACAGGGTCCGGCCCGTTCGTCGACGCTGTGGTCCCGACGCTCCTCATCCCGGACAACGTCTTCGAGCAGTGTTCGGCGGCGAACGCCTTTCCGAGCGCCAATCCCCAGGTGGGGTGCCATCCATGAGGCTCATCTCGTCGCGCCTCCGGGTGGCGTTGGCAGGTGCCGGCGCCGCGTTGGTGCTGGCCATCATCGCCTTGGTGCTCACCAGTGGTGGCGGGTCGACCATAACGATCTCGGCGAGGTTTGCCACCGCCCCAGGGCTGTTCGTCGGCAACCAAGTCAAGGTCCTCGGGATGCGCGTCGGCAGTGTGTCGAGCGTGACACCAGGACCGAAATACGTCACCGTCACGATGGTGGTTCCCTCGTCGACGAAGGTTCCCTCGGACGCTCAGGCGTTCATCATGGCGCCGAACATCATCAACGACCGCTTCGTCCAGCTCAACCCTCCCTACACGGGCGGCCCCACCATGGCCAACCATGGATTGATCCCCGAATCGCGCACCGCCGTGCCCGTCTCGGTCGACGAGATCATCGACAGTCTCAATCAGTTCGCCCTGGCCCTCGGCCCAAACGGCGCCAACCAGCACGGCGCGCTGTCCAACCTGCTGCACAGCGCGGCCGTGGCATTTGGGCCCAACGGGTCGGCGCTGCACTCGACGCTCGTCGATCTCGGGCAGCTGTTCGGCTCCCTGTCATCACAAGGTCCCGACCTGACCGACTTGTTCGACAACCTGGGCAACCTCAGCAAGGTGGCATCCCAGTACACCGGCATCTACCAGACATTCGCCAACGACCTCGCCGTCGTCAGCACCACGCTGTCCTCCGACAACAGCGACCTAGGCACCGCACTCGCCAACTTGCAGCAGTTCCTGGGACAGCTGGCGAGCTTCATCCACACCAACGCCAGCACCATTGGGAGCAGCGTCAGTAACCTGAGCACATTCGCCGGCGCCGTTGCCAAGGAGCAGGCCCAGATGGAGGAGGTGTGGGGGGTCCTGCCCGTGGCGCTGCAGAACCTCAACAACGCCATCGACCCGTCGACGGGCGCGCTGCGGGGGCGCGTCGACGAGGTGAGCAACTCGGACGCGTTGGTGCATTCGGTGTGCGGCAACACCTTCCTCCACCTCTTGCCCCTCGTCTTCGCTCCGCAGCAGGACACCAAGGACGCCACCCTCGATCTCGGCTGCGGGCTCCAGGGGCTGCTCACGGCGCTTCCCACCCCGCCGGGCGCCTCGACAGGACCCAACATGTCGCTCAGCGCCATAGTCGGGAGAAAGCAGTGAACCGGCGACGATGGGCTGCCGCTCTGATCATGGCTTCGGCCGTCTGCCTCGGCGGCTGTGGGTTCCGTGGGATCAGCTTGCAGTCGTTGCCCAAGCTCGGAGGGGTCACGTCGCCGACATATCCGATCTACGCCACCTTCGCCAACGTCCTCAACCTTCCTGTCGAGGGCCAGGTGCGTGTGGGGCCACAGGTCGTGGGCGAGATCACAGGCATCTCCATCCGCGACTACCAGGCCTTCGTCACGATGAGGATCGAGAAGAGCGTGACCCTCCTCCAGGGAACCACCGCCCAAGTCCGCTTCGACAACCCCTTGGGAGACGAATACGTCCTGCTCACCGCCCCGGCATACACGCACGTGCCCGCCCTGCGCCCCGGTGCGCAAATTCCGGAGTCCGACACGGGCACGGCGCCCAGTGTCGAGGACACCCTCGGCGCCCTGTCGCTGGTGCTGAACGGCGGTGGCATCAATCAGCTCCAGACGATCATCCACGAGCTCAACAACACCTTCAACGGCAACCAGCCGCAGATCCGTTCCTTCCTCGGTACCGTGAACGCGGCCCTCTCCAGCCTGGCAGACGGGCGAACGGCGGTCGACGACTTCCTGACGTCGGCCGGCAACTTGACCCAAGAGCTCAACGGCACCAACGGAGCCGGGGCCGCCACGATCGGCAAAGGGATCTCGTCCATCGCCTCGGCGACAGGCGTCCTGACGAGTGAGAACTCGTCTCTTGACAGCCTGTTCAGCGCCCTGTCGAACCTCGGCGCGGTCGGCACGCAGATAGCGCAGCAGAGTGGCCAGAACGCGGTCGACGACGTCAGGGCGCTCTTGCCCGTGGTCGACCAGCTGAACGACGTCTCCCAGCAGCTGGCACCGGTGCTCTCCGACGTCTCGCGCTTCGAAGCCGAGGCGCCGAAAGTGGCGCCAGGTGACTATCTGCAGCTGAGCATCGTCGCCAACGTCATACTCCCGCCTGGAGACTACGCCCCGAACGTCGACGTCAGCAGCTCGGTAACCGACTCGGACGCGCGGGCAGTCACCCAGCTTCTCGACGGGGGCCTGCTGTGAGGCGATTGCTGGTGCGCCTGATCGCGTTCTTTGGGGTCTTTCTCCTCGGCCTCTACTACATCGGCTTCGACATCCTGAATTTGGGCGCCCAGCGTTTCCCGGTCACGGCCCTGGTTCCGGCAGCTTCGGGTCTCTACCCGGGGGCCAGCGTCGACTATCGCGGCGTCGTCGTCGGCCAGGTGACATCCCTGGTCCTGTCGCCCACGGGGGTGAGGCTCGAGCTGGGGATCAACGCGGGCACGCGCATTCCCGACAACGGGATGGCCAAGATCAAGCAGCTGTCGGCCCTGGGCGAGCAGTACCTCGACTTCCAGCCCGCCCGTGCTGGCGGGCCCTACCTGCACTCCGGCAGCGTGATACCGGCGTCCCGTATCGTCCTACCGACGCCCATCGGTACCGCATTGATCGACCTCAGCTCGCTGCTCAACAGTGTGAACGGCAGCGACCTGCAGACCTTCGAGAGCTTCTTGACGTCCGCTTTCACCGGCACGGGTCCCGGACTGCACCAGATCATCACCACCGGCCAGGAGCTCTTCAAGTCCCTGGCTGCAGCCCAGCCGGAGACGGTCAATCTCGTGGTTGACGGAAACACTGACCTGCACACCCTCGAGGCCACCTCCGGCGATTTTGAGACGTTCGCCCAGGGCCTCGCCTCGTTCACCCACCAGCTGGTGAACTCCAATGGCGACCTGCAGGACCTGATCAACAACACGTCGGCCGCCGCCAACACCGTCCGGCCTTTCCTGGCCTCCAACAACCCGTCGATCGCCGCCCTGATAGCGAACTTCGCCACCGACGCCCAGGCGGCGAATGTGTATCAGCCGGCCGTGCAGGCCCTCTTCCAGATCCTGCCGGTGGTTGCCAGCCGTGCCGCCGGGGCGCTCTCGGGCGGCACGGCTCATGCCGAGGCCGCCTTGAACATCGGTCAACCGGTCTGCGCCTACGTCCCGGAGAGCCTCATCCACGGCCCGACGCAGGCGACCGGTGCCGCCGAGCTCGACAACGGCTGCTCGACCCGGAACCCGGACATGCTCCAGCGCGGGGCCTACAACTCGCCGGGCGGGTGAGACAAATGCGCCGGCACGCTCTGGTCCTGGTTCTCGCCTTGTTGGCGGTCCTCGTCGCCGGCTGCGGAGCCGGGCGCAGCACCATGTCCTCACGCCGCCTCTCCAGGTTGCATCTCGTCACCGGCGAGCTCGCCTCGGCCGCGGAGGTCAACCTCCCACCGCTCCCATCTGATTGCATCCCTTCGAGCAC
>JASHZK010000115.1 GCA_030042575.1 Acidimicrobiales bacterium | reverse complement strand
ACCAGATCAAGGCCGAGATCGAGAACACCGACTCCGACTACGACCGGGAGAAGCTCCAGGAGCGCCTGGCCAAGCTCTCGGGCGGCGTGGCCGTCATCAAGGTGGGGGCGGCCACCGAGGTGGAGCTCAAGGAGAAGAAGCACCGCATCGAGGACGCCGTGTCCACCACCAAGGCCGCCATCGAAGAGGGCGTGGTCCCCGGCGGCGGGGTGGCCTTGCTGCGGGCGCAGAGCCGGATCCTCGACCGGGCCGAGAAGCTCGAGGGCGACGAGTCCACCGGGGCCCGCATGGTGGCCAAGGCGGTGGAGGCTCCGCTCAAGCAGATCGCCGAGAACGCCGGCCTCGAAGGTGGTGTGGTGGTCGAGAAGGTGCGGAACCTGAAGAAGGCGGCCGAGGGGCTCAACGCAGCCACGGGGGAGTACGAGGACCTCTTCGGGGCCGGAGTCATCGATGCCGCCAAGGTGACACGCTCGGCGCTGCAGAACGCGGCGTCCATCGCCGGGCTGTTCCTCACCACCGAGGCTGTCATCGTGGACAAGCCGGAGAAAGAGGCGGCGCCGGCCATGCCCGGCGGCGGCATGGACGACTTCTGAGCCGCCGTCGCACGTCTGGAGAGGGGCGCCCTGCGGGGCGCCCCTTCTCTGTTTCCTAGACTCGCCGCCATGTCCTCCGGCACCGATGCGGTCTCTCCCAGCGTCGGCTGGGGTGTGCTGCACCTTTTCTTCCGGGTCACCTCGGCCACCGACTCCGAGACGGTGGTCTCCGCCGTCAAGGGCGCCGCTCAGAGCGGGGACCAGGTGGTGACGGTGGCGCTGCTCGGGCACAAGGCCGACGTCGGGGTCATGGCCCTGGGGCCCGACCTGCAGCGGCTGCGCTCCTTGCAGAGCGCCCTGCGCCGCAGCGGTCTCGAGCTGACAGGGTCCTATGTCTCGCTCACCGAGGTGTCCGAGTACGCCGAGGGCATCGCCGAGGACGTGCGCCAGGCGCGCCTGTACCCCCGGCTGCCGCCGCCGGGCAAGCCCGCTTTCTGCTTCTATCCCATGTCCAAGCGCCGGGGACCGGAGCACAACTGGTATGCGCTCTCCTTCGAAGGGCGCCAGGCGCTCATGCGCGGACACGGCGCTGCGGCGCGTGCCTTCAAAGGACGCGTCCTCCAGCTGGTCACCGGCTCGACCGGCCTCGACGACTACGAATGGGGAGTGACGCTCTTCGGCGAGCGTCCCGACGACCTCAAGGACTGCGTCCACCGGATGCGTTTCGACGAGGCCTCGGCCCTCTACGCCGAGTTCGGACCTTTCTGGACCGGGACGGTGGGCGAGGTGGAGGACGTGCTGGCCGGCGTGCTCGGCGGCTGACGTGGCCGACCCTCGTCTCGGCCGGCTGGGAGCGGTCCTCGAGAGCTTCGACCGCCTGGTGGTCGCCTTCAGCGGCGGAGCCGACTCGGCCCTGTTGGCGTGGGCCGCCACCGCCGTGCTCGGATCGCAACGGGTGCTGTGCACCACTGCCGTCTCGCCCTCGTTGGCCCCCGAGGAGCGGGCCCGTTGTCTGGCCCTGGCCGCCGAGTGGGGGCTGCGCCACGCCGAGGTGGCCACCTCCGAGTTGGAGGATCCGGCCTACATCCGCAACGACCAGCTCCGGTGCTGGCACTGCAAGTCCAGCTTGCTCGACGCCCTCGCCCCTTTGGCCGCCGCCCAGTCGGCCCAGGTGGTGCTGGGGGTGAACGTCGACGACCTGTCCGACCATCGCCCCGGCCAGCTGGCCGCCATGGACCGGGGTGCCCGCTTCCCACTGGCCGAGGCCGGTTTGACCAAGGCGGAGGTGCGCGCCCTGTCGCGTCGCCTCGGCTTGCGGACATGGGACAGGCCGGCCACGGCCTGTTTGGCCTCGAGGATCCCGCACGGGACGCCTGTCACCGTCGAGCGCCTGGGCCGGGTGGCGGCGGCCGAATCGGCGCTGCGGGACCTCGGTTTCGGCCAGCTCCGGGTTCGCCACTACGGCGAGCTCGCTCGCATCGAGCTGGAGGAGGCCGAGCTGCGCCTGGCCATGGCCCGCCGGGCCGAGGTCGTCGCCGCCGTCCACGCCGCCGGGTACCGCTTCGTCACCCTGGACCTGGAGGGCTTCCGCTCGGGCAGCCTGAACCCCGTGCCCGGCCCGAGTGACGCCGCCGCCGCCGTGTCGTCGTCGGAGGAGGCCCGGTGATCGAGGTCCGCGTCAAGCTGACCTTCCCCGAGGACCTGGTCCGCCAGCCGTTCATGGCCCGCCTGGTGCGCGAGCACGAGGTGGAGCCGAACATCCGCCGAGCCAACGTGGACGACAGCGAGGGGTGGATCGTGTGCGAGATCACCGGGGAAGCGGGCAAGGTCGACGACGCCCTCGACTGGCTGCGGTCCCAGGGGATCCGGGTGGACCTGCTCGGCGACGTGGTCGAGGGCTGACCGGGGCGCCGTGCCCGGCCGCCTGCCCCCCGACCGCTCGCCCGACGACGAGCGGCTGGCCGAGCTCGGCGCCCGACTGGCCCGGGAGGTGGAAGAGGCGCTGCCCACCTGGGTGTGCCACAGCGTCGTCCGGCTTCTCGATGCCTGGCTCGAGGCCGGCGGCCATTTGGCCCCGGCCGCGGGCACCAGGGCCGACGTGGTCCGGCGGGCCGAAGTGGCCGGGCGCCGGGCGGCCACCGAGGTTTCGGCCGAGCTCGGCCGGTTGCTCTCGGCCGACGTCGACGGGCAGTGGACGACCCCGTTGACCCTGGTACGCCGGGCCGTGGCCTTCCCCACCGCCGTCCTGGCCGGTGCCGGCGTGGCGCCGTTGGCCCGGGACCGCTTCGCCGAGGAGCGCTTCCCCCACGATCCCTACGACCTGACTCCGGCGTCGTTGGCCGCCCTGGCTCCCGAGCTGGCCGAGCTGGCCGTCTCCTGGGGGGCGGCCAAGGCGACGGCCCACCGGGTGCGCCACGGCCCATGACCCAGGAGTTCATCGAACGATCACCGGCGGGTCGCCCGCCGTTCGCGATCGGTTCATCTCGACTCGATATTCCAGGTCCATGGGCACGGGGACGTCGATCAGCTGGTCCGACATGTGGGTGCCGTCGCCGTCCGTCGCCGCCCGGCGCGACCCCGAACGCCCGCGTCGCATCTTGGTGGTGGAGGACGAGGAGTCCTACCGCGAGGCCCTCCAGCTCGGACTGACCAAGGAAGGTTTCGAGGTCGAGCTGGCTGCCGACGGGCTTCAGGGACTGCGTAGCTTCACGGCCAACCCGCCCGATCTGGTCCTGCTCGATCTCATGCTCCCCGGCGTGTCGGGGATCGAGGTGTGCCGGCGCATGGGCGAGCTCGCCCCGGTGCCGGTGATCATGGTCACCGCCCTGGACGCCGAAGGTGATGTCGTCCTCGGCTTCGAGCTGGGAGCGGCCGACTACGTCACCAAGCCTTACCCCCTGCGCGAGCTGGTGGCCCGGATCCAGGCCGTGCTGCGCCGGGTCCGGCCGCCGGACCTCCCCACCCTGGCCAGCCGACGCAGTTCGCTCGAACCCGCTTTCGAGATGGTCCAGGCCGGCCCGGTCGCCGTCGACTTCGCCCGCCGGGAGGTGACCTGCCAGGGCCGGCTCGTGCATCTCTCTCGACGTGAGTTCGACCTGCTGGCCCTGCTGCTGTCGCCGCCGGGGCAGGTCCGCACCCGCGACGAGCTGATCGACCGCCTCTGGTCGGGGCTCGACCTGGCCGACACCCGCACCCTGGACACGCACATCCGACGTTTGCGGGTGAAGCTCGAACAGGACCCGGCCGATCCTCAGTACTTGGTGACCGTGCGGGGGGTGGGGTTCCGCTTCGACGCCGAGGGCCGCAGCCGGCTGGCGTCAGCGCGCCTTTGATTCGTCGCCGCGCCACATGGGCTGCCGGGGACGGTCGAAGAGGACGTCGACCTTCTCGCCTCGCAGGGCGGCGAACACGTGGGGGCCCCAGCGCTCGGCTCCCACCAACGGGCCGGGCAGGGTGTCGGGGGCGAACCAGCCCACGTCCGAGACCTCCAGAGGATGGGCACGCAACTGGCCGCCCGTGGCCCGACAGTGGAAGACGAGCGAGTACAGCGGCACACGGGTGAAGCCGAGGCGCAGCCCGTCGAGCACGGCGATGAGCCGCAACGGCTCGGCCTCGATGCCGGTCTCCTCGAGCACCTCCTTCACCACCACCTC
>JASHZK010000015.1 GCA_030042575.1 Acidimicrobiales bacterium | reverse complement strand
CAGGTCCGTGTCGACGGAGCACCCGCAACGGTCGCAGAACACCAACGTGGCTTCGTCGCCACACGGCCGGGTCGAGAGGCACTGAATCTCGCTGACGAGCTGCCCGAGGTTGTCGTTTGCAGTGTCGTCGTCCGGAGCGGATGCGACGAGGTGGTATTCCGCCAACTCTGCAATATCGGTGAAGGTGTAGGCCATTGACCGGGTCCCCGTGAACTGTCAGGTGGACCCGTAATCGGGGGCAGGTCATCGACTCAAGACACACTTGATCCACTTCACCACCTGAGTGGGCCCGTGGTTGAGTGAATGAGATTGTAGGACCAGACCTCGAAACCGGTCGCCCAATGGCGCGTTAGTAGAGGCTATTCACCATGCCTTGTCTGTTTTCCCGCAGCGCGCGGCAAGAACTAAAGGTGTTCCATTCTGGCTCTCAATCGCCTGCTGTAGCCTGGCCAATGAAGGCCGGGTGCTCCCAGAGCGGATTCCAGTGAAGTTCAAAGCTCGGCGTGGTCTCGGCCCGGCCCTTCCGTGTTTGCTTGCGTCTCGGGTCAAGCTAGGGATTTCGACCCTTGTGACCACCGGTGCGAACTGCAACCATCACCGATATGACAACGACAGTTGCGATTTACACCAGGGTAAGCGAAGAGGACCTTGAGACTCCCGCGTCGACCCGTCGGCAGGAACATCTGTGTCGTCAATATGCAAGATCAAGGGATTGGGATGTGGTCAAAGTATACGAAGACGTGGATCTCTCCGCTTATCAGCGTGGGGTTCGGCGTCCTTCCTTCGACGCTTTGATGAGAGATGTGGCGGGGGGGCGGATCAATGGGGTCCTCGTCTGGAAGCTTGACCGTCTTGTGCGCCGCCCCCCAGACTTCGAGCGGTTCTGGACCCGGTGTGACTATGCCGGCGTCTTCCTAGCCAGCGCAACCGAACCAATCGATAGCACGACGGAGGTTGGGCTGGCAGTCATCCGCACATTAGTGAACTTCGCTAGTTTCGAATCGACATCGATCTCCTTGCGTCTGCGGGCGCGGTTTGAGGAGCGGGCTCGGTCGGGAGTCCCGAATTGGAGAGGACGCGCCTTCGGATTCACCGACGATGCCTGCGGTATTGTCGAGGAGGAAGCGGAGCTCATCCGTGAAGCGGCTCGGCGCATACTCGCAGGGGAGCCGGCACAGATGATTGTGGCGGATTGGCGACGCCGCGGGATCGTGACCTCACGGGGGCGGCCCTGGCGCTTCTACGAACTTATTTCCCTGCTTAGCTCCCACCGGCTCGTCGGCGACAACACCTACCGGGGGAAGGTTGTGGCTTCCGGCTGCTTCCCCGCCATCCTCGACCGCGTGACCGCTGCCAGGGTCGGGGCCCTCCTCGCCAATCGGGGCCGTCTGCGAAGTCGTGGGTCGGGCCCCCGACTCTTGGCCGGGCTCTTGGTCTGTGCCCGGTGCGACGGGCGACTCGTAGGCAGTACCGCTTATAGCCAGCAAGCATCTGGCGACAAGGCACGCACCCTTTCTTACGCCTGTCGGTGCGGATGGGTTTCGATCAATGCGGAGTTTATCGAGAGCCTCATTCGCTGCGCTGTGCTCTACCGGATTGAGACACGCTCAAAATCTCTCCCCAGGGCTGAGCCTCCGCAAGACGCGCCTGAGAGGCTGGTGGCGGCATATGACGAGTTCAGTGCTGCTCTCCGTCAGTTGACAACGGACTACTACGTCGAACGCCGTCTCACACGCGGCGAGTGGGAGACTGCCCGAAGCGGATTGGAACGCAGACTGCACTCCGCTAGGAGACAGTTCGATCCGCAGTGGAGGCAGCCGTTGCCACGGAGGCCGCCTTCGGCGATCCGGTTCCGAGCGGATTGGGACACCCTCGATGTCGCCCATCAACGCGACATCATCGCTAGTGAACTTCAGTTCGCCACGATCGATAAGCCCAAGCAGAAGGCGACGTTGGATGTGTCTCGGGTGAGGGCGACCTGGTGGGAGGACGATCCGGAGATGTCGCCCACACCGTGGACTGTCACCGGGGCCATCGAGGTGGACGCCTGGGACCGAGAAAGGTGGATGACCACTAAACAGGTTATGTCCGCTCTCGGCCTCTCACATTCCAGCGTGACTCGGCGTGTTGGTGCTGGTGAGCTCCCTGCGGTGAAGCTCGGGGGGCAGTTTCGCTACCTCCGGACCGACGTCGAGAAGGCGCAAAAGGTTGTTGAAGGACTTGCAGGGGCTATAACGGCCGAAGAAGCGGCGCACCGTCTCGATGTGACGAAATATGCAGTTCTCGACTGGATCGGGTCGAACAGCCTGCCTGCCGTAAAATGGGGCAGGCGGTATTTCCTCCAGCCAGCCGAAGTGCAGGCCTTCGGGGATTCCATAGGACTCACCCGGGACGATCTCGTGACTCTCGACCAGGCGACGCAGAAGTTAGGTGTCCACAAACAGACCGTCTACAAGATGGTGTGCCACGGTGATGTCCGGGCGATAAGACGAGGGCATTGGATCCGTCTCTTTGGCGAAGACGTAATGGCCATGGCGAAGACGCTAAAGGAACTCCGCATTGATGACGGGTCGGTAGGCACGAGTACCGTTATGCGCGCCTTCGGCGTTTGCCATACCACCGTCTATCGCCTCATCCGGGAGGGTTGTCTCCCTGCCACCTGGGTCCGCGGCCGCTGGCGCATTGATCCCAAGGACCTACCCGCCGTTATGGCTGACTGGCCCAACCGCCGGATCCATCCCGATGACCGCCCAACTGGCACACTCACGACCCTAGAGGCATCACGAAAGTTGGGGGTCAGCCAGGCCCACCTTCTCGAGTGTGTTCGAAAGGGTAGGTTGTCTGCCATCCGACGTCCAACGCGCGTCTACCTCCGACCCTCCGATCTCGATGCGTGGGCACAGGAATCTGGGCTCGGGGAGGAACTGATCGAGCAGCGCGAAGCCGCACATCTTCTTGGTCTCCCCAGGCGTGCCGTGGGCGCCATGATCCAGAGTGGCGAACTCCCGACCGTCCGTCCCGGCAAGCGCGTCCGCTTGTGCCGGAAGGACGTGGTCAAACTTGCTGCTGCCTTGCAGAGACGGCGGGACCGCGACACGTCGATCGACACAGCCGAGGTGGCTCGTCGTCTGGGAGTCTCGCCGAACACCGTGCGTGCCTGGGTCGGCCAAGGTCGTTTGCCTGCCACCCTGGTCCGCGGCCGCTTACGGTTCCGGAAGACCGACGTTCGCCACGTTGCCGCAATTGTCCATCGCCGCCAAGCGCGAGGGCCACAGCGGCAACGCGATCGAAAGCGCTCTTCGACGCGCTAGCCGGTCCTGCGTCCGCCACGCTCCAGTCGTAGGTTCAGTAC
>JASHZK010000114.1 GCA_030042575.1 Acidimicrobiales bacterium | reverse complement strand
ATCACCGTCCGCGGTCGACGGCCGCCATCAAGCTGAGTAGCTTCCGGCCTCGTGGACGTTGCCGTGCTGGGCGCCGGCTCCTGGGGTACGACGATGGCCTCGCTGCTGGCGCCCCGCCATTCGACGGTGCTGTGGGCCAGGTCCAGCCAGGTGGCCAAGACGGTCAACGAGGACCACGCCAACCTCGCCTATCTCCCCCATGCCCCTCTGCCCGAGCAACTGCGGGCCACTGCCGACCTGGAGGAGGCGGTGGAGGGCGCCGACCTCTTGGTCGTGGGGCTCCCCACTTCGGGATTCCGCGCCGTGTTGGAGGAGGCCCGCTCGCACGTCCGGCCCTGGGTGCCCGTGGTCAGCTTGGCCAAAGGACTCGAGCGCGGCACGTACCGGCGCATGACCCAGGTCATTCGCGACACCCTGCCGGGACACCCGGCGGTCACCCTGACGGGACCGAACATCGCCACCGAGATCATGCAGGGAAAGGCGGCGGCCGCCGTTGTGGCCACCGAGGACCTGACGGTGGCCACCGCCGTGCAGAAGGTGGTGACCCGTGGGGTGTTTCGCGTCTACGTCAACGACGACGTCATCGGTTGTGAGCTGGGCGGGGCGCTCAAGAACGTGGTCGCCATCGCCGCCGGCATCGGTGAAGGCCTGGGGGTGGGCGACAACACCAGGGCGGCCGTCATGGCCAGGGGACTGGCCGAGATCACCCGACTGGGCGTGGCCATGGGGGCGCGTCCGGCCACCTTCGCCGGCCTGGCCGGCATGGGCGACCTCGTCGCCACCTGCATGAGCCCCTACAGCCGTAACCGCACGGTGGGCGAACGACTGGGAAAGGGCGAGCGCCTCGAAGAGATCCTGGCCAGCCTGCACATGGTGGCCGAGGGGGTCAACACCGCAGTGTTGGCCCTCGAGCTGGCCGAGCGCCACGGTCTGGAGCTCCCCATCTGCGCCATGATCGACCGGGTGGTACGGGGTGAGATCGCGCCGGCGGACGCCTACTACGGGCTCACCCCGGCCGGCCACGAGTCGGACCCGGGCTGAGCAGGCGGGCGGGCACCGGGAGCCGACGGTCCCGGCGGTGCCGGCCGTCGTGGCGGGACCGCCACCCGAGCCAGGTCTTCGGCGCACACCACGTGCGGGAACACCGCCGCCGCCTCGTCCCGCAGCACGCCGGCGTCGCCATAGCGCTGGGAGAAGTGGGTGATCACGAGTTGCCCGACTCCGCTCTCGGCGGCGATGCGGCCGGCCTGGGCCGCGGTCAGGTGGCGAAACCGCCGGGCCAGCTCCACTTCGGCCTGGGCGAAGGTGGCTTCGCAGACGAGCAGGGTGGCCCCCTCGGCCAGGGCGAAGGCGGTGTCGCACAGAGCGGTGTCCATGACGAAGGCCACGACCTGGCCCGGGCGCTCGACGCTCACCTCTTCGACACGCACCACGGCGTCGTGCCCAGGAGGGGTGAGCGCGCCCTGGCTGACCAGCCGGCCGACGTCGGGGCCGCTGATGCCGTTGGCCGCCAGTCGCTCGGGGACGATGGTGCGCCCGTCCGGTTCCTCGAGGCGCCAGCCCACCGTTTCGGGCTCGTGATCCAGGCGGCCCGCCCACAAGGCGAAGGGCGGGCCGCATTGCACCAACCGGATGGGTGCCGATCGCCCCGGATCGTCTGCGCCTCCCACCGGGTGCCGGCGCAGCTCGACGCGCCGGTCGAACACCGAGGCGCCGAGCAACCGTTGGGCGAAGCGCTCGCCGCCGGCCGGGTAGTACAGGTCCACCGGGTGCGACACCTCGTCGAGCGACATGCGCTGCACCACGCCGGGCAGGCCCAGGCAATGGTCGCCGTGGAAGTGGGTGATGCAGATCCTGGTGGTGGCCGACACCTTCACCCCGGCCAGGAGCATCTGCCGTTGGGTGCCCTCGCCGGGGTCGAAGAGCACGCCCTCGTCGTCCCAGTGCAGGAAGTACCCGTTGTGGTTGCGATAGCGGGTGGGCGCCTGGCTGGCCGTGCCGAGCACGACGAGCTCGCGCATGCTCAGGCCTCCCGCATGGTCAGGCGGTGGCGGCCGTCTCCTCGCCGGCCACGGCACCGTCGCGATAGACGACCCGGCGAGTGCGCACCGCCGGGATCCTCGGCCCGGGCAGCACGACACCGGAGAGGTTGAGGGGGTCGGCCGCATTCAAGGAGACGACCTCCCCACGGTGCTCGAGGCGCCGAACCCGCCGCAGTTCGTCGACCGCCTCGGGCAGGGCGAACTGCTCGCCGGCGAATCCGGTCACGAAGCGTCCGCCTCTGGCGATGCCGCGTGCTTCGAGACGTCGCAATGCCCACAGCACCTGGCGCCACGGCAGCGCCAGGTCCTCGTGGGCGAACAGGTCGAAGAAGACGACCCCCCACCGGGCCAGCAGCTGGCCGGCCACCTGCTCGGCCAGCTCGTCCACCGCTTCGTCCGGACCGGCCTGGGGGAGTAGCGCCCAACGGCCCTCGGCGCCCTGGCTCGTCCGGGGTGCCCGGCGGCCGCCCAGGCGGCGACGCACGTCCTGCGGGTGGCGGTGGTTCCAAGCCTGGTGGGCGGAGAGCAGCGCGCGCACCGCTTGGAATCCGTCGGCGGTGACGAGACCCCGGGCCACCAGGTCCCAAAGCCCTTGTTGGATCTCCACGGGCAGGCGTCCGGTGATGGCACGCAGCTGGGAGTGGAAGAGGGCGCCGTTCGAACGCAGGGCATCGAGGATCTGTCGGGCCGCCCCGTGGCGCGGCTCCTCCGCCGTTGCCGTGCCCCGCGCCGCCTGAAGCAGCCAGGGCAGATCGCCACGCAAGGCGAAGGTGACGGGGGTGGCCCGCGACGGCGTGGCCGCTCCTCGGCGCGGCCGTCCTTGGGGATCCGGTGGGCGCAGACCGAAGCGGCCCCACACCACCTCGCCCGACAGGCACACATCCTCGAGCCAGGGCGCCTGGTACTGCTCGATGCGCCGGGCCAGCACCTGGTCCTCCCACGCTCCCGCAGGCACCTCGAAACCCTGGAGCTGGTCGATGGCGTTGAGGACGCCGATCCGCCCCTGGAGTTGGGTGCCGGGGGCGACGTGCTGCCAGCGGAGCAGGAAACGCATGAGGTCCTGGGCCGTGCACGGCTCGACCTCGGCCCGATGGCGGGCCCGGGTGTAGGCGTGGATACGGGCCAGCAGCCGCCGGGCGCACCATTGCTCGTCGGCGTCCGGCCGTGCCGGGTCGAACCGGCCCCTCATGACGTAGCCCTCCGCCTCCAGGCGGCCGAGACCGACCGACACCCGCCCACCCTCGAGCCCCGTTCGGGCCGCCAGCTCGTCGACCGACAGGGGCCCCCCCACTTCCAGCTGGCCACGCACGGCTTCGGCCGCCGCTTGGTCGGGGTCGATGGGCGCGTCACCCGATCCCGCCGTCATCCGCACGTCGGGCCGGAAAGAAGCGCCGGGGAACAACGCCTCTGCCCATGTGCGGCGCTCGGTGGCACACCACAGTTCGTCCGATCCCCGAGGGGCGGCGGCCGGCAGGTGCACGACGGTGGCCCGGCCCAGAGCAACCAGCTCGGCGAACCACGTCGTCCAACGCTCGTCGGAGCGCAGCACCACGGCTGACATGAGCAGATCGTGGAGCTCCTCGGCTCCCGTCGGTTCGGGCGCCACTTCGTGGCGCACCCGGGTCAGCGCCGCGGGGTCCAGCCGGCCGAGGGCGCTCGGTTCGAGGGGCAGGCCCCGACGCATGTTGACGGCGCGGGTGCGGCGCTCCTCCAGGGGGGCGTCGTCCAAAAAGGTGTAGGGCTTGCCGTTCAGGATCTCGTGAGCGAACACCGAGGGCTCGCTCGACTCGACGAAGTGGACCCGCACGGCCCCCGACTCCATGTCCACCAACAGCCGGTGCAGGGCGTCGACGTCCATGGCCTCGTGCAGGCAGTCGTCGAGCGTCTGGCGCACGAGCAGGTGGTCGGGGACGACGACGGGCCCCGCCGGCGCGTTCTCCTGACAGGCCGCCAGCGCCGGGAACACCGCCGCCATGAGGTCGTCTGCCTCCATGCGCTGGATGGGCAACGGGTTCTTCCGTCCTCCCCTGAACCGCAGCACGGCCAGGGCCCGATTCAGGTTCCAGCGCCAGCGGGAGGCGAACATGGGCGAGGCCAGCGCCGCCTGGGTCAGTACCTCCTCGGCCCGTGCCGATCGCAGGAGCGAGGGGGCTTCGGACAGGGCGAAGCTGTGCTGAGGCCCGAGAGAGAGCACGAGCGCGTCGTCGTCGGCGGCCGCCTGCAGCTCGAAGTCGAAGGTGGCGCAGAAGCGCTTGCGCAGGGCCAAGCCGTAGGCCCGGTTGACCCGTGCGCCCCATGGAGCGTGCACGACGAGCTGCATGCCGCCGGCTTCGTCGAAGAAGCGTTCGAAGACGATGTCGTGCTGGGTGGGGAGCACGCCCAGCTGGGTCAAGGCTGCTGCCAGGTAGTCGACCACCTGTTCGGCGGCTTCGGGACCGACCCCGCATCGCTCGGCGACGAGGTGCCGCGCCCGATCTCGTCCGCCGGGAGCTCCGTCGAGGGATTGCAGGGCCTCGGCCACCTGCTCCCGGAGGGCGGAGACCTCCTCTGAGAGTTCCCAGGTGCGGCTGGGGGCTTCACCTACCCAGAAGGGGATGGTCGGGTGGGCGCCATGGGCGTCCACCACCCGCACCTCGCCTTGGGTGACCCGTCGGATCTGCCAGGCGTGGGTGCCGAGGAGGAACACGTCGCCCGCCATCGATTCGATGGCGAAGTCCTCGTTGACGGTGCCCACCGGGAGGTCGTCGGGTTCGGCCACCACCCGGTAGTCGCCGACTTCGGCGATGGCGCCGCCGTTGGTGAGGGCGGCCAGCCGGGCGCCGCGCCGCGGGCGCAGCACGCCGTTGACCTGGTCGCGGTGCAGATAGGCCATGCGCCTCCCGCGCCCGGTGGTGATGCCCTGGCTGGTCAAGTCGACCACCGCGTCGAAGTCGGCCCGTGCCAACCGGGCGTAGGGCGCCGCTCGGCGCACGAGCGCCCAGAGCTCCTCCTCCTTCACCTCCTCGGCCCCGGCCACCTCGGCCACCACCTGCTGGGCCAGGATGTCGAGCGGGGCGACCGGCGGCCAGGTGGCGTCGAGCCTGCCGGCTCGCACCGCCGCCAACAGGGCCGAGCACTCGACCAGCTCGTCGCGGGTCAACGGGAAGAGGATGCCTTCGGGGGTGCCGCCCCGGCTGTGGTTGGAGCGCCCGACGCGCTGGAGGAAGGTGGCGATCGAGCGGGGCGAGCCCACCTGGCACACGAGCTCGACCGGCCCGATGTCGATTCCCAGCTCCAACGAGGCCGTGGCCACCAGGGCCTTGAGCTCACCGGCCCGGAGGCGGGACTCCACCCGCTGCCGGCGGTCCTTCGACAGGCTGCCGTGGTGGGCGGAGACCACGTCGGAGCCGAGGCGCTCGCCCAGAAGGTGGGCCAGGCGCTCGGACATCCGCCGGGTGTTCACGAAGACGAGGGTCGTGCGATGGTCCGCGACGTGGGCGGCGATCCGGTCGACCATCTCTCCGAGCTGTTCGGTGGAGGCCACCGCCGCCAGCTCGCTGCCGGGGACCTCGACGCCCACCTCCAGCTCCCGGGCGTGCCCGCAGTCGACGATCGTCACCGGCCGTTCCTCGCCGTCGTCTCCCACCCCGGTCAGGAGCCGAGCGGTCTGCTCGACGGGGCGCTGGGTGGCCGAGAGCCCGATTCGCTGCGGACGTGACCCGTGCTGCAGGGCGTCGAGGCGCTCCAGAGTGAGGGCCAAGTGCGAACCGCGCTTGTCGCGGGCCAAGGCGTGGATCTCGTCCACCACCACCGTGCGCACCTCGCCCAGCACGGCCCGGCTGCGGGCGGCGGTGACGAGCAGGTAGAGGCTCTCGGGCGTGGTGACCAAGATGGTGGGTGGCACCTTCACCATGGCGGCCCGGGTGCCGGCGGCGGTGTCGCCGGTACGCACCGCCACCGAGATGGGAGGGGCGTCGAGCCCGAGCTCTTCGGCCATGTCGGCGATCTCAGCCAGTGGCCGCTCGAGGTTCTGGTGGATGTCGACGGCCAGGGCCTTCAGGGGCGAGACATAGACCACCCGGCAGTGACCGGTCAGGTCCTCGCCGGCGGTGTGGGCCGCGTACAGGGCGTCGATGGCGACGAGGAAGCCGGTCAGGGTCTTGCCCGACCCGGTGGGGGCGGCGACGAGGGTGTCGTCTCCGGCGGCGATCGGCGGCCAACCCCGCGCCTGGGCATCGGTGGGTCCCTCGGGGAAGCGCCGGTCGAACCAGGCGGAGACAGCCGGGTGGAACCCGGCGACGTGCGGCACTGCATCATTCCACCATGCGGCTGTGGCACCCCGTGCCCTCGGGTGGCGACCACGGCGGCCAGGACCACTACGGTGCCCCCGGTGGCCGTCGTCGTCGAGCGGTACCTGGAAGCGGTCGCCGGTCACGACTGGGTGACCGTGGCCGAGTGCCTGACCGAGGACGTGGTCCGGGTGGGGCCCTTCGGCGACACCTATTCCCCGCGGGGTCCCTACGTGGAGTTCCTGGCCGGCCTCATGCCCACCCTGGCCGGTTACTCCATGGACGTCGAGCGTGTGGTCTCCGCCGGGTCGGTGGCGCTGGCCCAGCTGTCGGAGACGGTCGAGATCGAGGGTGAGCCGGTGGTGACGCCGGAAGTCCTGGTGTTCGATCTCGACGCCGCCGGACGCATCTGCCGGATCGAGATCTACATCCGGCGGCTGCGCTGACCGGCGTGACCCGGCTCAGCCGGGGGGCGGGCCTGGACCCCACCGGCCTTCAGGGGTCGAGCTCGACGGTGCGTCCGGCGCGCCAGGTGCGCAGCACCAGGTACGGCCCCTTCAGGGCGCCGTGGTCCCAGGGGCCGAAGCCCATGACCGTCCCCGGCCCGCCGCTGGCGGCGGGAAGGGCCTTCACCTTCTCCAGCGCCTGGCGCACGCCGTCGGGCGTCAGGTGCGAGGCGCGCCGCAGTGCCTCACCCAGTAGTCGGCCCATGTCGTAGGCGGCCACGCCGATGGGCCCGGCGGCGCTGCGGGCGGCGCGGTGGCGCAGGGCGGCGCGCTCGTGGTTGGCGTCCGACACCGTGTCGACGTAGGTCCAGCCCTCCCAACCTTGTCGCCAGTCCTTGCGGCCGTAACCGAACATGAGGGCCGAGTTGGACACCACCGGGACGTCCCAGTGCT
>JASHZK010000113.1 GCA_030042575.1 Acidimicrobiales bacterium | reverse complement strand
ACCTTCGGCGGGTGCAGCACCCTGGTCACATCGGGCAGACGCGCCGATCGGGGCCAGATGCGCTCGGTCCCCCAGATGCCGACGGGCAGGACAGGGGCTCCGGTCATGGCCGCCAGCCGGGCGGTACCGGTCTTGGCGCGCAGGTGGGGATCGAAGAAGTCCCGGCCGCGGGGGATGGTGCCCTGAGGCAGGATCACCACCACCTCACCGGCCTCCAGGGCCCGGCGCGCCTCGCGCAGCGGCGCGTCAGAGCGCGATCCGCGATCCACGCTGATGCCGCCCAAGGCGCGCGCCAGTTGGCCGATCACCGGGGCGTCGAAGAGCTCCCGCTTGCCCAAGAAGCGCACGGGTCGGCCGATGCGGGCTGCCACCAGCGCCAGGGCCACGACGTCGAAGTAGCTCCGGTGGTTGGCCGCCAGCAGGGCCGGGCCGCGATCGGGCACGTGGCCGGTCCCGGCGATGTCGAAGCGGGCGTAGGGGATCAGCTCGGGACGCACCGCCGGCCGCAGCAGGTGGTACGGCTCGAAGCCGAGAACCTTGGGGACCCCCGCGGGGCGGTCCCAGTGCTCGAGCGGCCAACGCCGCAGCGTGGCCACAGCGCGCAGGCGCCGGTCGGGATTCACGGCATGGGGATGGCCCACCGCCTGCAGCAGGGGCAGGTCGAAGAAACTGTCGGAATAGGCGTGGCTACGCCCGAGGTCGACACCGCTCTTGGCCGCGAAGCGCTGCACCGCCTCGCGCTTGCCCACGGCCCAGACGAAGGGACCAGCGATCCCGCCCGTGTAGTGCCCGTTGCGGTGCTGGTACCGCGTGGCCACCAGATGATCGAACCCCATCAGGTCGGCGAACGGCGTGATGAGGTCGACCGGCGTGGTGGTGGCCAGGACGAGCTTGCGACCTTCGGCTCGGTGCTCGGCCAGCACGGCGGGGGCATAGGGCTGGACCAAGGCGACCAGCTCGGGAGCGGCCAGCTCGCCGGCCCGGGCCACCGCCTCGACGGCCCAGCCCTTCACGAAACGGGGGGCGGCCCGCACCATGGCCATGAGCGGCACCGACTCGCCGAGCAGGTCGTAGGCGGCGTAGAAGAGCCGCTCACCGGGAAGCGACCGGCGCCCCTCGAAGAGACCCTCGGCGTGCATGGCCGCGCTGAGCACCAGGCCGCTGGCTCCCCGCAGGAGGGTGCGGTCGAGGTCGACGAACGCCGCGCCGACGCCGTGCGAGGGGCTGTTCACGCCCAGAACATTAGGGGGCGCACCGAACGCGACGAAGGGGCCGCGGGGGAAGCGGCCCCTTCGTACCGACTCGACAGGGAGCGGAGGGGGGGAGTCCGCCCTGTGGTCTTGAACACCATTGTGGAGGAACGAGTCCAATCTGTCAAACAGCTACGACAGATATGTTATATCTGTATAAGCGATGGAACTCCGGCATCTCCAGGCCCTGGTAGCGGTGGCGGAGCACCGGTCGTTCTCGGCGGCGGCCGACGCCATCGGCACCGTCCAGTCCAATGTCTCGGCCCACGTGGCTCGCCTGGAACGGGAGGTGGGGGCCACGCTGGTGGAGCGCTCCGACGGATCGCTCACCCCCGAGGGGGAGGTGGTGGTCGCCCGGGCCCACCGGGTGGTGGGCGAGCTCGAGGCCATGGCCGCCGACCTGGGGGCTCTGCGCCAGGAGGTGGCCGGTGCCGTCCGCGCCGGGATGATCGGCACCACCGCTCGCTGGCTGGCACCCCAGTTGCTGTCCGAGCTCGGGGCGCGGCACCCCAAGCTCCGGCTCATGGTGGCCGAGGGGAGCAACACCTTGCTCGAGCCCCAGCTGGCGGCCGGACGTCTGGACATGGCCGTGCTCACGTTGCCGGTGGGAGGAGGCGACCTGAGCTTCGAGCCCCTGTTGGAGGAGGACATCGTCCTGGTGGTGCCCGTCGACGGCGATCCCACCCTGGGCGCGGGGAGGATCGAGCTGTCCGAGCTGGGCGGGTTGGAGCTGCTGCTCCCGGCGCCGGGGACCTCCTTTCGCTCCGAGCTCGAGTCGGCGGCCAAGACGCTCGGGGTTCGCTTGTCGCCCCGGGCCGAAGTCGACGGGGTGCCGCTCATCGCCACCTTGACCTTCGACGGCCACGGGCCGGCACTGCTCCCGGCCACCGCCGTGCCCGACCACATGCGGCCGCACTTCCGTCTGGTGGCGGTGGAGGGACTCCCGGCCCGGCGGGTGGGACTGGCGCTGCGCAGCCGGGGCATGCCCGCGGCGCCCACGCGGGCCGTGCTCGAGACCCTGCGCCGGCTGGTGATCGGGCCCGAACGCCTTCCCCAGGGGCTCCGAGCCGTCATCCCGGCCGCGGTCTCACGCGCCGAAGGGTCGTGGCGCCCGGTGGGTGTCCCCAGCGGCTGACCGCCGGCCGCACAGCGATCAATTGACGGTGGGGCTCGGCGGGTACGAGGCGAGCATCCCCACGGTGCCGCCCTGGCGCTGCAACACGTCGTGCCACAGCCGTTCGGGATCGGGCGAGAAGGCGTCGGTGGACAGTGCGTCGAGGACGAACCACCCGCCGTCGCCCATCTCCTCCTCCAGCTGGCCCGGCGCCCAGCCGGCGTAGCCGGAGAAGAGGCGCACCCCGCCGAGAACGGCCGGTTGGTCGGCGGGGGCGATGGAGAGGTCGACTACGCCCACGCCGCCGACCACCGTCCGCCATTCCCCGCCGTCCGATGTGGGCGCGGCGCGGGCCAGTCCGATCACGGCGTCGGGCGAGACGGGGCCGCCGGAGAAGACCACAGGAGGGGGCACGCCCGCGGCCAGCTCGGCCCACGGGTCGAGGATCTCCCCCACCTCCACCTGCAATGGCCGGTTCAGCACCACTCCGACCGCCCCCGGCTCGTCGTGCTCGAGGACCAGCACCACCGTCCGGGCGAAGTTCGGGTCGAGGAGCTGGGGCGTCGCCACCAGCAGCCGGCCGCTGACCCGGGCCTCGGCGGAGTCGGACATAACCGGAGATTGTGCTGCAGCGGGCCGGGGTACAGGGGAAGGGGCCGCACGGCAGGCTGCGGAGGGAAGTGGTACGTGGTGTCCCCGCCTACCACGCACCGGCCCGGTCCGCAGCCTGCCGTGCGGCTACGGGCTAGGAAGAGGATCGTGGCATCCGAAGCCGTGCGCCTCAGCAATCCCGACAAGGTGCTCTATCCTGCCGCCGGCTTCACCAAGGCCGACGTAGCCGACTATTACCGGGCCGCGAGCCCCGTGCTCGTACCCCACCTGCGGGGAAAGGCCCTCACCCTGCGACGCTTCCCCGACGGGGTGGAGGGAGGATCGTTCTTCGAGAAGCGCTGTCCCTCCCACGCCCCCGACTGGGTGGCCACGGTGGACGTGACCCAGGCGTCGGGGGCCTCCTACCGGGCCTGCAGCGTGGAGAACGCCGACACCTTGCTGTGGCTGGCCAATCTGGCCGCCTTGGAATTGCATCCCTCGCTGGCCCGGGCCGAGCAGCCCGAGCAGCCCACCGCCATGGTCTTCGACCTCGACCCGGGAGCACCGGCGGCCGTGGGTGAGTGCGCCGAGGTGGCCTGTGCCCTGCGCGCCCTCCTCGCCCGGCTCGGGCTCGAGTGTGTGGCGAAGACATCGGGCCAGAAGGGGCTGCAGGTCTACGTGCCGTTCAACTCCCCCATCGACTTCGACACCACCAAGCGCCTGTCGCACACCTTGGGCCTGGTCCTGGTCGAGCAACTGCACCCACTGGTCGTCACCACCATGGCCAAGTCCGAGCGCCATGGACGGGTGTTCATCGACTGGAGCCAGAACGACCGTATCAAGACCACGGTGAGCGTGTACTCGCTGCGGGCTCGACCGCTTCCGTCTGTCTCCACTCCACTGGCCTGGGACGAGACGGAAAAGGCAGTGGGTGCCGGAGCCGGTGCGCTGGTCTTCTCGCCTGCCGAGGTGCTCGGCCGCATACAGGCAGGCGGCGATCTCTTCGCCCCGGTGCTCGAGCGCCGGCAACAGCTGAACGAAGAGGTCCGCCGCCTGTTGTCCCCGAAACGATGAGCCCGCCGTTCAATCCAGCGTCCCCACCAAGGCCGACAGGGCATTGAGCTGTTCGAGGTAGTGGGGGCGCGACCGATGGACGAAGCGGACGGCCAACGTGGTGGCGCCGGCCTTTGCATAGGCGCGCACGACCTCGATGCAGTGCTCGCTCTCACCCAACGGGTCGAGCGGGGGCTCGGGGGCGAGCACCACTTCGAAGCTCTCTCTCCGCGCCCGACGCGCCGACAACTCCTGGTCGGCCAGCAACCGAGCCAGGGCCGGTAGCTCCAAGCCGAAAGGGATCCAGCCGTCGCCCAGGTCCACGGCCCGGCGCAGCGATCGCCGGGTGCGGCCTCCCACCCAAATGGGAACGTGGCGCTCGACGGCGCAGGGGTCGACGATCACGTCGTCGTAGGCGTAGAAGGGACCGTGGTGGACGGGGTCGGACCGTCCCAGGCCGGCGCGCAGCGCGGCCATGGCGTCATCGGCCCGGGCGCCTCGATCCTCATAGGGAACGCCGAGCACCTCGAACTCCGGCCGCAACGTCCCCACCCCCACCCCCAGGATGAGCCGGCCCCCGCTGGCAGCATCGAGCGTGCCGTAACGCTTGAGCACCTCCAGGGGATGGTGGTAACCGAGCACGAGCACGTGGGTGAGGAGGCCGATGGAGGAGGTCCGGGCGGCCACGAAGGCCAACGTGACAGCCGGGTCCCAGTAGCGCCCGCCGCGCTGAGCGGCCAGCGCCACAGGAATGCAGACGTGCTCGGGGCACGACACCCATCGGTACCCGGCCTCCTCGGCGGCGCGCGCCACCTCGACGATGTCGTCGATAGCGCCTTGGCGCTCCCATTCGGGGGGCTCGAGGCGCGGGTTCAGGTTCACCACCGGTGTGACGACACCCAGGCCGATTGGCACCGTTTGCTTCCTCCCTGTCCGATGTCAGACCAACAGCACCACGGCGGCGACGATGCCTACGGCCATGATCACCAACCGCAGCGCCGCCGGCGGCAGCCGGCGCCCCACCCGGCCGCCAACTTGCCCCCCGACCACCGCCCCCGACGCCAGGAGTCCGCACGCCGGCCAGGACACATGGGTCGCCGCCACGAAGTAGATCCCGGCCACCACGCCGGTGATTCCGGCCAGGACGGTCTTGGCGGCGTTCAGGCGTTGCAGCTGGTCGTCGAGGAAGGATCCCAGCAGGCCCACGAAGATGACCGATTGGGCGGCGCCGAAATAGCCGCCGTAGATCGAGGTGACGAGGATCAGGCAGAAGAGGGTTACGCCTCCGTGGGGATTGCGTTGCGCCCGCTGGGCCAGTCGCCGCGCCAGCCAAGGCTGGGCGGCCACCAACACCACGGCCACCAGGATGAGGGCCGGCACCACACTGCGAAAGACGTGATAGGGAAGAGCCAGGAGCAGCACGGCGCCGACCAGCGCCCCGGCGGCCGCCGCCGCTCCCAGCACACCGAGACGACGACTCTGGCCTCTGAGCTCGGCCCGATAGGCCAGTGCTCCGCTCAGGGATCCGGGAATCAAGCCGATGTTGTTCGAGACGTTGGCGAGCACGGCCGGATAGCCGAAGGCCAGCAGGGTGGGGAAGGTGATGAGGGAGCCGGAGCCCACCACGGTGTTGATCGTGCCCGCGGCGAGCCCCGCTCCGGTGATGGCCAGGGCCTCGAGCACCGTCATGACGAGGAGGTCTAGTTGAGTCCCGCCTGCTGCTCAACAACAACCCATGGGATGAGCAACACTTGGTACTGACAGTGCACGACGGCCCGACGCTTGGCCAAAGCCTCCCTCTGGGTGGTCAACAAGGTGAAAGCGCCAATGACTTGGCCGCTCCAATTGGGCATGATGAAACGGCTATGACCACCGAGGTGCAATTCGAGATGGCCGAGACCGAGCTCCGGGGCGTCATGGTGCTGCGCGTCGAAGGCGAAGTGGACGTGTCCACCGCCCCCCAGTTACGAGAGCGGCTGCTTTCCTTAGCCGACCGAGGCCACACGTTGGTGGTGGTGGACCTGAGCACCGTGTCGTTCGTCGACTCGACGGCACTGGGCGTGCTGGTGAGCGGAGTGAAGCGGCTGCGCGCCGCCGGCGGTGACCTCCGGCTGGTGGTCACCGAGCGGCGCGTGCTCAAAGTATTCGAGATCACCGGGTTGACCGCGGTCTTCGCCATCCATCCCACGGCCGACGACGCCGTGCGGGCATGACCGAGACATCGCCAGCAGTGGCGGGGGAGGCCATGGCGGCGGATCGGAACCAGGTCGAGTTGAGCCTGCCGGCCCGGCCGGACCTCCTGTTCCTGGTGCGCATGACGGCGGCAGCCGTCGCTTCGCGGGCCGACTTCGGCTACGACCAGGTCGAGGACCTCCGCTTGGCCATCGACGAGCTGGCTGTGACGTTGTGCGGCGACCAAGCCAGCGACGGCCGCATGCAGCTGCTGTTCAAGTGGACGGAGCATGCCATCGAGGTCGTGGGCGTCTACGAGTCAGACCACGCCGAGCGCCGGCCGCCCGACCTGAGCCCGAGCAACGCCACCAACGAGCTGTCCTCGCGCATCTTGGAAGCGCTGGTCGACGAGCACGGGGTGGACGTGGTGGGAGGCTGTCCGCGGGCCTGGCTGCGCATGCGCCGGAGAAAGGGCACGCGCCCGTGATCGTCGAGGTGCGCGACCGCCGCCAGTTGCGGGCCATGTTCGTCGAGTTCGCCCACAGTGACGATCGTCATCTGCGCGACCGCCTGGTGGAGGCACACCTCAGCTTGTCCGAGCACCTGGCCCGGCGCTTCACCCACCGGGGTGAGCC
>JASHZK010000112.1 GCA_030042575.1 Acidimicrobiales bacterium | reverse complement strand
CGCAAGACGCTCGACGATCTGGTCGCCGTCGGCACGGCGCCGTAGTACGCGCTTGTGGGCGCAAGGGCGGCGCTGCTCACCTCCGCGGCGACCAGGGATCCTCATCGACGGGTCGAGCAGTCTCCCCTTCTTCACGAGCTCTCGAGAGTGTCACAGCCAAACGTGAAGATGTCCTTGGGCCAAACGTGAAGACGTCGGAGTGGGCCGTAGAGGACTCGAACCTCTGACCCCTTGCGCGTCATGCAAGTGCGCTACCAACTGCGCCAACGGCCCGTACCGGGGATCCTAGCCGCCCAACCTTCGGCAGGAACCGTTATCTCTCGAGGTGGCGCCGCTGGATCTCCTCGGTCCTTCTCTGGAGCAGAGCGCGTCGTGGGCGAAGCGGGTCCGGGAGACAGTGGATCGACGGGCTCGAACTGAAGGTTGCCAGGTCTCCTAGGCTCTCCGGGGACACGGAGGCGGCCCCACTCCCATGCACATTCTCATGATCTGCACCGGCAACATCTTCCGATCCCCCATGGCCCAGGGCTTCCTGGCCAACGAAGCCACCAGGCGCAGGCTGGAGATGACCGTGAGCTCGGCCGGCACATTGACCGGCAGCCAGCCCATTTCGGCCAGCGCCCTGGAGGTCATGGGCGAGGACGCGTTGGCGGTGGCCGACCACTGGAGTCGCCAGTTGGTGACCGAGGAAGTGGATCAGGCCGACATCGTGGTCGGCATGGCGCGCCTTCACGTCCGCGAGGCCGTCGTGCTGTCCCCCGCGGCCTGGTCCAAGGCCTTCACTTTGAAGGAGCTCGTCCGTCGAGGCCAGGTCGTCGGCCCTCGCCGGCCCGGGCAGTCCGTGGCCGAGTGGCTGACCGCCATCGGGGAAGGCCGCAGCCGCAATGAGCTGCTCGGGTCTAGCTCAGAGGACGACGTGGCCGATCCCGTGGCAGCACCCATGACCGTGCTGCGGGCCACCGCCGAGGAGATCCGCCACCTGGTGGTGCAGCTGGCGGACCTGTTGGCGCCCTGAGCTCTCCTGATCGGTCACTTCCCGCAAAGAAGTCGCCCGTGGCGGGGGTGTGGCGACAGAACCGGCCGACGCGCTGTGCGCCCGCCGGCGCAACCGGGCCGGTCAGCCGGAGATGCTCCCACGGTCGAGCCCACGGCGGAGCAGGTCCAGCACGGCGTGGGCAGCATCGTCGATGCTCAGGTCAGTGGTGCTCAACACCAGGTCGGAGTGCACAGGGACCTCGTAGGGGTCGTCCACCATGGTGAACTCACCGATCTCCCCGGCGCGGGCCTGGGCGTAGAGACCCTTGGGATCGCGGGCCTCGCACTCGGCCAGCGAGGTGCACACGTAGACCTCCACGAACAGGAGCCCAGCCTCTTCGTGAAGGGCGCGGGCGCGGGCGCGGTCCTCGGCATAAGGGCTGATGAGGGCGGCCACGGCTACCATGCCGGCGTCGGCAAAGAGTTTGGCGATCTCAGCCGCCCGCCGGGCGTTCTCCCTGCGGTCCTCCCGAGAGAAGCCGAGGTCGTCATTGACCCCATGGCGCAGATTGTCACCGTCGAGGACGTAAGCGGCGATCCCTTCCTCAACCAGATCGGCTTCGATGTGCTTTGCGATCGATGACTTCCCCGATCCCGACAACCCCGTCATCCACACGGTGGCGCCGGTGGTCTTCAAGCATCCCCAGCGTTGTTCCCGGCTGATCTGGCTAGCCGACCAGTGGACGCTACCCTGACGCCTCGTCACGTGGACCCACCCACTGTTCCCGTGGTGTCGCCCATCGGCGTGGGCGTCCGGGCGTCGCTCGCCATGTCAGTGCATCCGGTCCAGGATCATGCCGGCACCGACAGTGTTGTTGGTGCCCTCTTCCACCAGGATGAAGCTTCCGGTGGCCCGATTTCGCTGGTACTCGTCGTAGAACAGCGGCACCGTCACCCGTAGCTCGATCCGCCCGATCTCGTTGAGACCCAGACCCCTGGCCTCGACGTCGCGATGGAGACTGTTCACGTCGAGGCGGTAGCGAAGGTCCTGGACCAGAGCTCTGCCGGTACGCGTGGTGTGCTTGATGGCGAACTTCCCCCCCAGGTTCATCGGGCTCTCGGCCAACCACGCCACCATGGCGTCGATGTCCTGGCCCACCGAGGGACGGTTGTGCACCCGGCAGATCATGTCGCCCCGCGACACATCCAGGTCGTCGGCCAGGCGCATGGCCACGGCCATGGGCGGAAAGGCCTCCTCCACCGGTCCGTCGAACGTGTCGAGACCCTCGATGGTCGAAGTGAGCCCCGAGGGAAGCACCAGCACCTCGTCGCCCGGCTGGAACGAACCGCTGGCCACGGTTCCGGCATAACCGCGATAGTCGTGGAAGCGCTTGCTCTGCGGGCGCAACACGTATTGGACGGGAAAGCGCGGGTCGATCAAATTGCGATCAGAGCCGATGTAGACGTGCTCCAGGTGATGCAGGAGGGACGGCCCCTCGTACCAATCCATGTTGTTCGACCGGCCCACCACATTGTCCCCGTCGAGAGCAGAGATGGGAATGGAGATCAGGTCCTCGATCTCCAGCCGGGTGCAGAACGACTCGAACTCCTGCCGGATCTCCTCGAATCGATCCTGGTCGTAGTCGACCAGGTCCATCTTGTTCACGCACAACACGAAGTGTGGTACGTGCAACAGTGACGAAAGCACGGCGTGGCGCCTCGACTGCTCGACCACGCCGTTGCGGGCGTCCACCAGGATGAGGGCCAGGTTGGCGGTGGACGCCCCCGTGACCATGTTGCGCGTGTACTGCACGTGGCCGGGCGTGTCGGCGATGATGAACTTGCGCTTGGGGGTGGCGAAGTATCGATAGGCCACGTCGATGGTGATGCCCTGCTCACGCTCGGCTCGCAGGCCGTCGGTGAGCAGGGCGAGATTGACCTGCTCGTAGCGCCGGGCCCGGCTCTCGCGCTCGACGGCCTCGAGTTGGTCCTCGAAGATGGACTTGGTGTCGTAGAGCAGGCGTCCGATGAGGGTGCTCTTGCCGTCGTCGACCGAGCCCGCCGTGGTGAAACGCAGGAGCTCCATCACCGCCGTCCCATCAGAAGTAGCCCTCGCGCTTGCGATCCTCCATGGCCGTCTCGGAGAACTTGTCGTCGGCTCGGGTGGCCCCCCGTTCGCCGATGCGGGCCGCCGTCACCTCCTGGAGAATGGCGTCGAGAGTGTCGGCGGCCGACTCGATGGCGCCGGTGCAGGTCATGTCGCCCACCGTGCGGTAGCGGACGACGGCCTCGAACACCTCCTCGTCCTCTCGGGGCTGAATGTACGGGCCGATGGCGAGGAGCATCCCGTCGCGGCGCAAGACCTCCCGTCGATGGGCGAAGTAGATCGAAGGCACCTCGAGGCTCTCACTGGCGATGTAGTGCCACACGTCCGTCTCGGTCCAGTTGGACAGGGGGAACACCCGGATGTGCTCGCCGGGATGATGCCGGCCGTTGTACAGGCCCCAGAGCTCGGGACGCTGGTTCTTCGGGTCCCACTGGCCGAACTCGTCGCGGAAGGAGAAGACCCGCTCCTTGGCCCGGGCCTTCTCCTCGTCTCGCCGGGCGCCACCGAACACGGCGTCGAAGCGGAATTCCGAGATGGCATCGAGCAGCGTGGTGGTCTGCAGGCGGTTGCGCGACGGGTTCGAGGGGGGCGGTTCGGACACTCGGCCGGCGTCGATGGAGGCCTGAACCGAGGCCACCACCAGCTCGACATCGAGCTCGGCGATGCGGCGATCGCGGTATTCGAGCACCTCTGAGAAATTGTGGCCGGTGTCCACGTGCATCACCGGGAAAGGGATGCGGCAGGGCCAGAACGCCTTCTCCGCCAGGCGCAGGAGGACGAGCGAGTCCTTGCCGCCGGAGAACAGGAGCACCGGCCGTTCGAACTCGGCCGCGACCTCCCTGATGATGTGGACGGCCTCGACCTCTAGGGCCTGGAGCTCGGTCAACTCGTAACGCATGGAACCGCAAGTTTAGTTTCCCCCTGCGCAAAGACTGTAAGTTTTGCCAGGATTCGTGCCCGCCGTGTCGGCCGCCGCTCAGCCCTCAGGGTGGCTCCGCCCGCACTCCAGCCCCAATGGCCGACACGCTGATCGGGAGTCCCAGCGGGGTCGGGGGCGGCGGTCCTCCGGTCGGAGGGGACCCGACTCACGATTTCGCAGGATCGGCGGGGTCTCGGGAAACATCGGTGAACCCCACAGCCTCGGCTTGCGGGCCGAAATCGGAATGGACCCGGAACCAGGCCTTTCCCGTGTTTCGCCCGGGCCCGGCGCTCGACGGCGAGCCGGCGCAACGAGCGGCTCCACCGGCCGTGACACCATGGCTGTGGAACTGGGAGGTACCGGTGCCCTACAGCGAAGGGCGGACTGTCCACGACGCTGACGCCCACATCATGGAGACCCCCACCTGGCTGCGTGACCACGCCGATCCCGCAGTGCGAGAGTCGATTCCCCCCCTGCGCTATCCCGGCGGCAACGAGCTGCGTCAGACGGGGATCCCGGCCGAGCAGCTTCGTGACCTCGAGGCCACCTTCGAGCGGCTGCGGGTCCGCCACGCCTCGGCCCAGTACAGAGCCGAGGAGGCAGCGGAGATCATGAACCGCAAGAACTTCGCCGCCACCGGCTCGTTCGTCGCCGAGGACCGGGGGCGGGCCCTCGACCTCCTCGGTTTCTCCAGCCAGCTCGTCTTCAACACCTTCCACAACCGGCGCCTGCGGGACTGGGAGCACAGCGGGAACCTGGAGCTTGCTTACGGCGCCGCCCTCGCTCACAACAGGGGGATGATCGAATTCTGCGCAGCGGACTCGCGGCTGCTCCCGACCTGCTACGTCCCGCTGGCCGACTTGGACCGAGCCCCGGTCGCCGCCGCCCAGGCCATCGCCATGGGGGGCGCGGCCTTGCTGGTCGCCTCGGGCTGTCCGCCGGGCCACTCCCCCAGCCACGCCTCCCTGGACCGGGTGTGGGCCCTCGCCCAGGAGGCGGGCATCCCTGTGGTCTTCCACGTGGGCGGCACCGGTGATCTGATCGACCGCCATTACTTCGACAATGGCCTGCCCGTACCGCCCGACTTCCACGGAGGCGACGAGAACTTCCGCTCCGTCGATTACATGGGCATCCCCGGACCACCCGCTCTGACTCTGGCCACCATGATCTTCGACGGGGTGCTCGAGCGCTTCCCCCGCCTGCGCTTCGGAGTGATCG
>JASHZK010000111.1 GCA_030042575.1 Acidimicrobiales bacterium | reverse complement strand
GTGTCCTGGTATTCGTCCACCAGCACGTGCACGAAGCGCTCGCGATAGGCCTCGAGCACGTCCGGACACTGACGGAACAGACGAACGGTGTTGACGAGCAGATCGTCGAAGTCCATGGCCGAAGCAGCCACCAAGCGGCGCTGGTACTCGATGTAGACGTCGCCGATCCGGCGCTCGAAGACGCCCTCGGCGCCCTGGCGGTAGGCCTCGGCTCCGACCAGCTCGGCCTTGGCCCCCGACATGGCGGCCTGAACGGCCCGGGCGGGGATCTTCTTGGAGTCGATGTTGAGCTCGCGGCAGACCTGTTCGACCAGCCGCCGGGAGTCGGCGTCGTCGTAGATCGTGAACGACTTGCGGTATCCGAGACGCTCGGCGTGGCTGCGCAGGATGCGCACACAGGCGGCGTGGAAGGTGGACACCCACATCTTGTCGGCCACCGGCCCGATGAGCCCGACCAGGCGCTCACGCATCTCGTCGGCCGCTTTGTTGGTGAAGGTGATGGCCAGCACCTGCCACGGAGTCACGGTGCCGGTGGCGATGAGATGGGCCACCCGGTAGGTGAGCACCCGGGTCTTGCCCGACCCGGCTCCGGCCACCACCAAGAGCGGCGATCCCCGGTGCTCGACGGCTCGGCGCTGGGGGCCGTTGAGGTTCTCGAGCAGGGTGTCGGCGGCGGGCAGGTCGTCCAGCCAGGCCGGGCGCCGGCGAGGCGACGGCGAGGCGACGCGCCCGCCCCCGTCCTCGGCCCCGCCGGGGGCCGCCTCGGGTGACGGCCCGAGCGGCGCCACCTCCTCGAACTCGTCGCCCTCGAAGGTACCGAGCTTGCCGAAGTGGTGCAGTGGGGTGCTCGCCACGGCTACTCCATCGTGCAGGGAAGGTGGGCGACGGCGAGCGGAGGCGAGGCGGGCGTCAGTGGCCCATGCCCACGCCCTGCGAGCGCTGCAGGGATTTTCCCTCGGTCTGCAGTGCGGGCGCCACCATCACCTCGGCCTTCTGGAATTCCTTCACCGTCTCGTACCCGGTGGTGGCCATGGAGGTGCGCAGAGCGCCGAAGAGGTTCATGCGGCCGTCGTTCTCGTGGGCCGGGCCGAGGAGGATCTCGCGCAGCGACCCCCGCACCGACGTGCGCACCCGGGCCCCGCGGGGCAAGGTGGGGTGGAAGGTGGCCATGCCCCAATGGAAGCCCCGGCACGGCGCTTCCTCGGCCGACGACAACGGCGATCCCAGCATCACGGCGTCGGACCCACAGGCGATGGCTTTGGCGATGTCGCCCCCGCGGCTCATGCCCCCGTCGGCGATGACGTGCACGTACACGCCGGTCTCGTCCAAGTGGCGCATGCGGGCTCCGGCCACGTCGGCAATGGCGGTGGCCTGGGGAACGCCGAGGCCGAGCACGCCCCGGGTGGTGCAGGCGTTGCCCGGGCCCACGCCCACGAGCACGCCCACGGCGCCCGTGCGCATGAGGTGCAGGGCCGCCTGGTAGGAGGCGCACCCGCCGACGATCACCGGGAGGTCGAAGGCCCGGATGAAGCGCTTCAAGTTGAGCGGCTCCACCGTCTTCGACACGTGCTCGGCGGAAACCACCGTCCCCTGGATGACCAGCACGTGCAGCTCGCCGGCCAGGATGGCCGGGGCCAGCTCGGCGGTGCGCTGGGGGGTGACCGAGGCGCAGGACACGACGCCGGCCGAGCGGATCTGGCGGATGCGCTCGGTGACCAACTCGGGCTTCACCGGCTCCAGGTACATCTGTTGCATGCGGGCCGTGGCCTTGTCGTCGTCCAGCTCGGCGATCTCGTCGAACAGCGGCTCGGGGTCCTCGTAGCGGGTCCACAGGCCCTCGAGGTTCAGCACGGCCAGGCCACCCAGGCGGCCGATCTCCACGGCGGTGCGGGGGCTGACCACGCCGTCCATGGCGGCGGCCATGAGCGGCAGGTCGAAACGGTAGGCGTCGATCTCCCACGAGATGTCGATGTCCTCGGGGTCGCGGGTGCGGCGGCTGGGCACGATGGCGATGTCGTCGAAGCCATAGGCGCGGCGCCCCGACTTGTAGATGCCGATCTCGATCTCAGCCAACTGGCTGCCTCCTGGCCTCTGCCCTGGCCCGGTCGTGCTCGACGACGGACACCGCCGGCGCCGAGCGTGTGCCCACCCTACCCGAGGGGGTGGTCGCTCCCGGGCGCCTCGAAGCGGGCTTCAACCGGGCCAGTTCCGCACCAGGTCGAGCAGCCCGTCGGCCACGTACCAGGAGGCCGGGTGCCCGGGCACGGCGCCGCGCAAGTCGATCGGGCGCAGCACCCCGCGCTCGACCAGGGCGGCGATGGCGCCGCGCGCGGCGGGCGGCGAGACCTCCAGGCGCTCGGCCACCAAGGGAGCGGAGAGGACGGGGGCCTCGGGGACGATGCCGACCAGTCGCCGCGCCGTGGCGTCGGCACGCAGGTCACCGAGCAGACGTGTCCAGCGGGCGATGAGCTCGCTCGTGTGCTCGACCAGGCCGATGGTGGCCACGGCCGAACGCTCCACCTGTTCGGCGAACCAGGACACCCAGGCGTCGAGCTGTCCGGTGCGAAACAGATGGAGCCCCGAGAGATATCCACCCGGATCTCGGGCGATGAGGACACTGACCGGCGGCGGGAGGACCACGTCGGTGCGGCGCACCAGCACCCAGCCGATCAACAGCCGTCCCATGCGGCCGTTGCCGTCGGCGTACGGGTGGACGGTCTCGAACTGGGCGTGGACGACGGCCGCCTGGGTCACCGGGTCGAGGTCGAAGCGGTTGGCCAGGGCCACGAGGTCGTCCATGAGCTCCTCGAGGTGCTCGGGGGGCGGGGGGACGAAGGCGGCGTCGAGCGGCGAGGTGCCGCCGATCCATCCCTGCTCGCTGCGAAAGGTCCCCCGCCTCTGCTCGGGCAGGTGGCTGTGGACCATCAGCCGGGCGTGCCAGCGCTGGAGGTCGGCCGTCCTCAGCGGGCCCCGGCGGGCCCCGGTCAGCGCCAGGGTGATGGCGGCCAGGTTGTCGGCCACCCAGGCGGCGGTGGGGGACGCCAATCGCTCGTCGACTTCGGCCGCCGCCACCGCCACGATGGGTGCCCGCACCCCTTCGACGAAGGAGGAGGCCACTCCCTCGGCGCGCAACAGCAGGCGGGCGAGCGCCTCCCACTCGTGGGGCAGCCGGTCGGAGGCCCGTATCAGCGCCGCCCGAGCCCGCTCCGTGCGCCGGGCGGTGCCGGCGCTGAGCTCCGGGACCTCGGTGCCCACGGGATCGGGGAGCCAGGCCCGCACCGGCCGGCTCCTCCAGCTGATCTGCAGCTCCCGACCCCGCACCGGGCCCACCATTCCCAATCCCCTTTGTTAGGAAAGGTTAGCCGATAATCTTTTCAATCAAACGCCAAGCTTTTTCAACTCGAGGAGA
>JASHZK010000110.1 GCA_030042575.1 Acidimicrobiales bacterium | reverse complement strand
GGTCGTCGGCCTCGCTGCGGGGGACGTCGCCGGGGGCGTCCACGAGGAGCGGGAGCGGGTCGGCGGCCACCACCAGACGCGCCGGCGTCCCCTCGAGCAGCGCCGGCAGGTGCTCGTGACGCAGCCACCGCTCCAAGGCGGCGGGCTCCACTCCTTCGTCCCGGTCGGTGAAGAGGGCCACCAGGCCGGCCGACGGGTGGTCGAGGGCGAGCTCGGCCGGCAGCCCGTCGGGGGCCGGTTCACGAGAGCACTCCCAGGCCAAGCGGTACAGCAAGGTGTGCACGTGGTCGCGTTGGGCGAACATGCGACCGGCCCTGTGCAAGGCCTTCACCTGGTCGACGGCCCAGCGGTTCCACAGGTCGTGGTATCCGTCGAGCACCCAGTACAGCGCCAGGTAACTGCCGCGCTCGGGGCTGCCGGTGATGGGAGAGGGATCGGGGTGGCGCAGGGCCTTGAGATCGGCGGTGGCCACGAAGCGCTTGCCGGCGAACTGATAGGGCCCGATCATGCACCCGGCGTAGAAATGGTCACGCTCGTACCAGCGGTTGTAGGCGACCTCGTGGCCCCGGTGGGGCTCCACCAAGGTGAAGAGCATGGAGCCGAGCTTGATGGGCTCGGCCCCGGCCACGACGACGTGCTGGCGCGCCGGACGCTCCTGGCCGTCGCCGGCGCCCGAGCCCGTTGTGCTGGCCGTCATCGTGCCCTCCTCGCCGGTTCGATCTCGGACCCCCCGACCTGCGTACGCAGCAACCGGAGATCGACCTTGCCCATGGCGGTGAGGGGCATGCCGTCGACCAACCGGAGCCGGTCTGGGGCTTTGTAGTCGGCCAGCCGCAGCGCGCACCAGTGGCGCAGCTCGTCCAAGGCGGGGCCGGCGTCCCTCTCCGTGGGCACGACGAAGGCCACACCGATCTCCCCGAGGACCGGATCGGGCGTGCCCACCACGGCGACGTCGGCCACCTGGGGGTGCTGGCGCAGGGCTGCTTCCACTTCGGCCGGGTACACGTTGTAGCCGCCCCGGATGTACATCTCGCTCACCCGGCCCACCAGGCGCAGGTGGCCGTCGGGGTCTGTCCAGCCCAGGTCGCCGGTGGTGATCCATCCCGCCTCGTCGCGCACCGTCGCCGTGGCGCCGACGTCGATCTCGATGCCCGTGGAGACGTAACCGCGCATGGCCGCCGCCGAGCGCAGGCGTACACGCCCCACGTCACCGGGTGCCCTCGGCCGGCCCTCTTCGTCCACCACCGACAGCTCGACGCCGGGGACCGGCCCGCCCACGGTGGTGGACACCACCTCGTCGGGGTCGCCCGGTCTCGTGCCCGTGCCCAGGGAGGTCTCGGTGGAGGTGTAGCGCACCACCACCGGGCAACCCAGACGCTCTCGCATGGCCCGTACCAGCTCGGCGGGGACACGGGCCCCACCGGTGGCGGCGATGCGCAGGGCGCGGAGATCGGCATCGGCCATGTCGTCGTGCGCCAGCATCAGCGCCCACTGGGTGGGCACTCCCTGGCCCACCGTGACCCGTTCGGAGACGAGCAGCTCGATGGCACTGGCCGCCGACCAGGGCTGGGGGGTGAGGACGGTGGTGACTCCATGTGCCATCTCGTCCCACACCCGGGTCATGTAGCCCACGTGGGCGAAGGGAAGCGGAGCCAGGCGACGGTCACCGGGTCGGCAGAGCACGTCGGTGCCGGCGGCCACGGCGGCCAGGTTGCCGTGATCGAACAGCGCTCCTTTGGGTACACCGGTCGAGCCCGAGGTCCACACGATGGCGACCGGGTCGTGGCTGTCGAGCGGCGGCATGGGGGGCGCCGAGGCGCCGGCCCCTTGGCCCAGGCTGGCCCGTCCCAGCAGCCGGCCGGTCTCGAAGGCGTGGTGGTCGTCGGCGCCGGTGCCGGCCGTGTCGGCGAGGTCCTCGTCGACCACGGTGACTCGGGGACGGACGCGGGCCAGGATCGACGCCTTCTCGACCGGGCCCAGGCGGGGGTTCACCCCGGTGGTGACCGCTCCGATGCGGGCTGCGGCCTGGTAGCACACGGCGTAGTCGATCGACGACGGCAACATGAGGCAGACGACGTCGCCCCGGCCCACACCGTGCTCGACGAACAGCGCCGCCACCCCGTCGGCCGCCGCCTCCCATTGGCCGAAGGTGAGCCGGCGTCTTCCGTCGCTGTGCACGGTGGCCAGCCCGCTCGCGGCCGGAGCGGCCGGAGCGGCCATCTCGACGTAGGCCTCGACGTCGGGGTGCGCCTCGGCCGATCGCCGCAAGACCGACGGCAGGGAGGTAGGCGGAACCTGACGGACCGTCATAAGCGCAGCGATGGTAACAGGGCCCCTGGCGACTGCCGCCGACGCAGGGCCGCCACTGGGCCTGGGGGCCTGGAGGATCAGAAGGTGAGCACGCCCCGGGCCAGCTTGCCGCTGTGCATGGCCTCCACGATGTGGCGGAAGTCCTCGAGGGGAACGGTCTCGGTCACCAGTTCGTCCAGCATGAGCCGGCCCTCCTTGTACAGCTCGACCATGAGGGGGATGTCGTGACGGGGACGGGACGATCCGTAACGACAGCCCATCACGGCTCGGTCGACGTAGGCCAGGCTGTTGACGTCGATGGCCACCTCGGTCCCCCGCCGGGGGATGCCGATGGCCACGGCGGTGCCGCCCCAGTCCAGGGCGTCGACGGCGTTGCGCAGCACGGCCGGGTGACCCACGCAGTCGAAGCTCCACGTCACTCCGCCCGGCCCCAGCGCTCCGGCCGTGGAGGAGGGATCGTGGGCGACGATGGAGCGGATCTCCTGCACGGCGTCGGAACCGGAGGCGTCGACGAAATGGGTGGCCCCGAACCGACGGGCCAGCGGCTCTTTGTCGGCCACGGTGTCGACGGCCACGATACGGCTGGCGGCCGACAGGCGAAGGCCCTGGATCACGTTCAGCCCCACTCCCCCCACCCCGAACACCGCGGCCGTGTCGCCCGGGGCGACCTTGGCCCGGTTCAGCACGGCGCCCACACCGGTGACGACGCCGCAACCGATGACGCTCGCCGAGGTGAAGGGCACGTCGTCGTCGATGGGGACGGCTTGGACCTCGGAGACGATGGTGCGCTCGGCGAAGACCGACGCCGCCGCGAAGTTGGATGCCGGCTGACCCTCGTAGGTGAAGGGAGTGGAGATGTTGCCCAGCGACTTGATGCACCAGGTGGGGTGGCCGCTGTTGCAGGCCCGGCACACGCCGCAGTTGGCGATGGTGGCGATGACCACGTGGTCACCGGGCTTCACGGAGCGGACCAGGGACCCCACCGCCTCCACCACTCCGGCCCCTTCGTGGCCGAGGACGGCCGGCGCCTTGTAGGGGATGGTGCCGTCGATGACCGAGAGATCCGAATGGCACACCCCGGCGGCCTCGATCTTGACCTTGACCTGGGTCGGTCCCGGTTCGCCGACCTCGAGCCGATCGGTGACCACGGCATCGCCGCCGGTGTAGACGATTCCTCTCACGTGCTTCCTCTCAGTTGGGTCTTGAGCACCTTGCCGCTGGCATTGGTGGGCAACCCCTCCACCAGCCGCAGCGACCGAGGCACCTTGTAATTGGCCATCTGCTCGGCTCCCCAGCCCAAGAGAGTCTGGCTGAGCTGAAGGGCGTCGGCCCCGGGCCGGGGTACGACGAAGGCCCGGCCCACCTCACCCAGACGCTCGTCGGGGACCCCCACCACCGCCACCTGGGCCACGTCGGGATGACGGAGCAGCACCTGCTCCACCTCGGCCGGATAGACGTTGAACCCGCCCACGATGAACATGTCCTTCTTGCGGTCGGTGATGCGCAGGTTACCCGCTCGGTCCATCACCCCGATGTCGCCGGTGTGCAGCCATCCCTCGGCGTCGATGGCCTCGGCCGTCGCCTCGGGGTCCTCGACGTAGCCGGCGGTCACCGTGTAGCCGCGCACGACGACCTCCCCCGGCGTCCCGGCCGGCACCACCGTGCCGGCGTCGCCGACCACCCGGACCTCGAGGCCGGGGATGGCCCGGCCCGAGGTGGAGGCGATGGTCTCGGGCGGGTCCCCTCGACGGCACATGGTCACCGTCCCGGTCGACTCGGTGAGACCGTAGGCGGTGAGCACCGTCGAGAAGGCGAGCTCGTCACGCATGGAGATCACCAGGTCGACGGGCACCACCGCCGCCCCGGTGACGGCCAGCCGCAGACTAGAGAGGTCGCGCCGGCGGCGGTCGGGGTGGTCGAGCAGCGACCGGTAGAGGGTGGGAGGCCCGGGGAGCACGGTGATGCGCTCGGCCTCGATCGTCTCGAGGACCCGGCCGGCGTCGAAGACGTCGACGGGAACGACGGTGGCTCCCCGCATGAGACAGGCCAGGATGCCGGCTTTGTAGCCGAAGGTGTGGAAGAAGGGGTTGACCACCAGATAGCGGTCGCCCGGGGCCAGACCCACGATCTGGGACCAGGCGCCGAAGGTGCGCAGGCTCTGGGCGTGGGTGGCCATGACGCCCTTGGGGGCGCCGGTCGTTCCCGAGGTGAAGATGAGGTCCGACAGGTCGCCACCGCCCACCGCCTGCCACCGGTTGCGGGCGTCGTGCTCGGACACGGGCACGCCCACCACCGCCCCCTCGCCCTCGACGACGCCGTCGGCGCCCTGGAGGAACTCGCCCCACTCGAACACCGGCACCTCGTCGGTGCTGGTGGCCTCGCTCCCCTGGCCCGCTCCGGCGCCCAGGAGCACCATCCGCTCCAGAGCCGGCACCTCTTCGTCCCTCAGCATCACCGGATAGTCGACACCGAGGAAGTTGCCCACCGTGAAGAGCAGCCGGGCACGGGAGCGACGCAGGACGTAGGCCGCCTCGGGGCCCTTGAACCGGGTGTTGAGGGGAACGAGGGTGGCCCCGGCGCCGAGGGTCCCGAGGGCGGCCAGCATCCAGCCAGCCGAATTGGGAGCCCACAGGGCGATCCGGTCGCCGGGCTCGATGCCGGCGGCCATGAGCCCCCGGGTGACACCGATCGACTGGTCGACCAGTTGGCCGAAGCTCAGGCGCACGCTTCCGTCCGCCACTGCCTCGGCGTGGCCGTAGCGCTCGGCGGCCGCCGCCACCAGGCCGGGCACCGATCCCCACAGGAGGTCGCCTCGGGGATCCTCCTCGGAGCCGGTGGCGGGCACCGGTGGGTCGTTCACGGATGCTGCGAGGACACGGACACGACCTCGCCGCTCAGATAGGAGGAGTAGGCGCTGGCCAGGAAGACGATGACGTTGGCCACCTCCCAGGTCTCGGCCGAGCGCCCGAACAGCTCCTGTTGGCGGAGCCGTTCCAGCTCTTCGTCGGGGAACACCCGGTTGAGAAACGGGTGCAGAGCCAGGCTGGGCGCCACGGCGTTCACCCGCACCCCGTGGGGTGCGGCCTCCGCCGCCGC
>JASHZK010000109.1 GCA_030042575.1 Acidimicrobiales bacterium | reverse complement strand
GTGCGGTTGGGCAGCCCGGTGAGCGAGTCGTACAAGTAGGCGTGGGCCAGTGCCTCCTCGGCAGCGGCCTGGTCACCGATCTCCTGGAGGAACCCGCCGATCCGCAGATCAGCGCCCGCTCCCATCGCATAGGCGGCGCCCGACACGTGGACCTCGTGACCTTCGCGATGGTTCAGCCACAGCTGCCGGGGAGCCGTGCGCTCAGCGGCGGCTCCTTCCTGGGCCAAGCCCAGGCCGCCGGGCCGCTGTCCTCGAAAACGGTGGGGGACGAGGAACGTCTCGACCGGCCGACCGACCACCTCGTCCCGTGACCAGCCGAAGAGGAGCTCGGCCTGCCGGTTCCACTCGGTGACCACCCCGCCGCCATCGGTCTCGACGAAGGCGTCTCGAGCCAGGTCGAGCAGGGCGCGGAACCGCCTCCGCCACGGCGCCTCCGCCTCGCCCGAGGGGCGGACCGGGCGAACCTGCTCGATGTGGTCCCAACGGTTCCGCCGTGCCGAGATCTCGACGATTCGCGTCCTCACTGCTGGGCGCCGACCCTCGTCGGCGGCGGCCGTGTCGCCACCACCGTCCCGTCCGGGCCCACCCGAGCCCGACGACCCTCTCAGGGCCACCTTTCGATGCGCGCCCGCAGCGTAAGCACTGTGACGAAAGTGGTCAATGGGGCAGCGAGGTGAGGAGCCGTTTCACCACGCAGTGCGGTCGAAGCGGCCACGAGACGGGCGCATGCCGGTTCGGGGACCGCCCGGGGATCCTCGCCTGGTGCGCAGCACCCGGCCCCGCCTACCGTCGCCGTCGATGGTCGAGGTCACCGGAGTGCTGCAGAAGGCCGCTTGGGACCGTGACGTGCTGCCCCCGGTGGAGAAGGTCCGCCCCGGCCTGTGGTCGATCCCGGTGCCCATACCGAACAACCCCCTTCGCTACGTGCTCGTGTACGCCCTCGAGCTGGACTCGGGGGTGGCCATCGTCGACGCCGGTTGGAACACCGAGGACGCCTTCTCGGCGCTGTGCCAGGGGCTGGAGGAGGCCGGGGGCTCGCTGTCGGACGTGCAAGCGGTGCTCGTCACCCACATCCATCCCGATCACTACGGGTTGGCCGGCCGCGTGCGCCAGGAGTCGGGAGCCTGGATCGGCCTGCACCCCGACGACGCCGCCATGCTGCAGGCCCGCTACATCGAGACCGACGACCTGTTGGCCCACATGCGGCTGTTCCTCGAGGACGCCGGCGTCCCCCCCATGAAGCTGCCCGACCTCAACATGGCCTCGATGATGATCCGCTCCCAGGTGACGATGGCGGAACCCGACGTGCTGTTCGAGGACGGCCGCAGAGTGGACATCGCCGGATGGGACCTGCAGGCCATATGGACGCCCGGACACTCACCCGGGCACGTCTGTTTCTACAGCGACCGCTACCGCGTGCTCCTGTCCGGTGATCACGTGCTGCCCCGGATCACGCCCAACATCGGCGTCCACACCCAGCAGTTCCCCAACCCGCTCGGCCACTACCTGGAGTCGCTGCTCAAAGTGCAGAACCTCGGCGTCGACGAGGTCCTGCCCGCCCACGAGTACCGCTTCGCCGACCTGCGCGCCCGTCTGGACGAGATCATCGTCCACCACGCCGGGCGCCTGGCCGAGATCGAGACCCTGCTGCGGGAGCACCCGGGCCTCACGGCTTGGGAGCTGTCCATCCGCCTGACCTGGTCGAGATCGTGGGCGCAGATCCCCGACTTCATGCAGCGGGCGGCCGTGGGCGAGACGGTGGCCCACATCGTCCTGCTCGAGAACCACCAGCGGGTCCGCCGTGAGGGGAGCTATCCCAGCCACTTCTTCGCGCTGGCCGGAGACTGAGACGGCCCGCCGGTGACGCCGGCCACGCCGGAGACACCCGGGTCAGCCCTGAGTCGCCTCCGGCGCTCGTAGCGCCGGGGCGTGGCCACGACGCCGCCGGACCAGGAGCCGGAGGACGACGACGAGCAGGACGACCCCCACCACGGCCGAAGCGCACAGTCCCACGCGTCTCGCCACCTCGCCGTAGGCGGTGCCCACGGCGTAGCCGATGAACACGTAGGCGGTGCCCCACGTCACGGCGCCCACCATGCTGAAGAGCACGAACTTCGCATAGCCCATGGCACTCATACCGGCGACGCCGGGCACCAGGCTCCGGATCACGGCCACCCAGCGCCCGAGGAACACCCCCGGTCCTCCGTAGCGCGCCACCAGCCGCTCGGCCCTGGGCACGGTGTTCCGCCCCCGCAGCGGCCTGTGCGCCGCCAGCCACGGACCGACGAGCTTCCCCACTTCGTAGCCGAGGAGGTTCCCGGCGAAGGCGCACCCCACCACCACCAGCGCCATGGCCAGCACGTTGACCCGGCCCAGCGAGGCCAGGGCTCCGCCGGCCAGTGCCGCCGTCTCGCCCGGGAAGAAGAAGCCGATCAGCAATCCCACCTCGGCCAGCACCAGTCCGCCGCACAGCAGGAAGACCACCGGCCCGTGGAAGTGCTCCAGCCAGGTACCGACGCTGGCCAACACCGCTCAGCGTTCCCGCCGGGTACCTACGCCACCCGACAGGCGCTCAGCGGGCCGACCACGGAGTCCACGACGCGCTGAGCCAGGTGCGGCGCCGGCAGGCCGGACAGGTCATGAACCGGGTGAAACCGCGCCCCGGGCGCCACAGGAAGAAGGGCACGTGCAGACCCAGGAACCCCACCACGTCCACCCGGCTGCGACTGCCGCACGAGGAGCAGTGGAGACGGACGGGCGGGACGAGCCCGCGTCCACCGAGATCCGCCGGGACGTCTCCGGGCCCGTCGTCGTCGACGGAATCGGAGAAGCGCGAGAAGAGCGCGTACTTGCCGACGTCCTCCGCCTCCTCGTCACCCGGGCGCATCTGGTCCTCCACCCGCTCAGCAGGGGCCCAGAACAGTGCCCGCTTGCCCAAGGGGTCGGGGGCCTCTGGGCTCACGGGAACCACACGCCCTCGAGGCCGGCGGCCAGGTCCTGGTAGGCCCGTGCCCCGGCAGAGCCGGGGGCGTGCTGGATGATGCACCGGCCGGCCTCGGGTGCCTCGGCGAAGCGAATGGACTTGCGCACCGGCGGTTCCAGCACCTCGAGCCGGTAGCGCTCACGTACCGACTGGAGCACGGATCGGCCGTGGCGGGTGCGGTCGTCGTACATGGTGGCGATGACCCCGCGCACCCGGAGCCCCTCGTTGGCGAACGTGCGCACGTCCTCGATGGTCTCGAGCAGCTGCCCCACCCCCCGGTGGCTGAGCGCCTCACACTGAAGAGGGATGAGCACCTCCTGAGCGGCGGTGAGGCCGTTGATGGTCAGCACCCCCAGCGAGGGCGGGCAGTCGATGAGGATCACGTCGTAGTCGTCGGCCACCGCCTCCAGGGCCCGGGCCAGTGCGTACTCGCGGCCGGTACGGGTGAGCAGGTGCACCTCGGAGCCGGCCAGGTCGATGGTGGCCGGAGCGACGTCGAGACCGTCGACCGAGTCGACGCGGCGGCGTACGTCGGCCACCTTGGTCTTGCGCACGAAGACGTCGTGCAGTGATCGTTCCAGGCCCTCGGGATCGATCCCCGTCGAGAAGGTCAAGCACGCCTGGGGGTCGAGGTCGACCATCAACACCCGTCGGCCCCGCTCCACCAGGGCATAACCGAGCGAGTGGACGGTGGTCGTCTTGGCCACACCACCTTTCTGGTTGGCCACGGCGACGGCACGAGCCACGGCGGCATTCTAGAGACTCGGCTGCCGGCGCCGTCTGGCCCGGACACCGCCCCCTCGACGACGGCCGACGCCCATCGGGGCTTGGCGACCGCCGCCGGATCCGGTGGCTCGACATTTCGGACATTTCATGTTCTACTGTAGGAAATGTCCGGCACGTCGGGCTCCTCGGCCGAGGCCCCATTGGGACCGGGGTCGCTCCTGTGGCGCTACGCCGGCGACTGGCGGGCCATGCTGCCGGGCTCGGCCACCGGGATCCTCCAGCTCATGCACCCGGGCATCGGCGCCGGGGTGGCCGAGCACTCGGCCTTCTTCGACGACCCCTTCGATCGCATCTACCGGTCGATCCCCCAGATCTGGGCCACCATCTTCGCCCCCGACGGAGAGCGCCGAGCCCGGGAGTTGCGGGACGTGCACCGGTCGATCAAGGGAGTCGACCACGCCGGCCGGCGCTACCACGCCCTCGACCCGGACACGTTCTGGTGGGCGCACGCCACCTTCACCTGGGACATCCTGCGCTCGGTGGAGCTCTTCCACCTCGAGCCGCTGTCTTCGGAGGCGGCGCAACGGCTCTACGGCGAGACGGTGGCGTGGTACCGCCGTTACGGGGTCTCCTGCCGTCCGGTGCCGGCCGACTACGACGCTTTTCGGACGCGCTTCGACACGGTGTGCCGCCAGACCTTGGAGCTCACCCCGGCGGCGACCCGGGCGTTGTCCTACCGGCTGGCCGACGTCCCCGGCCACCCCCTCGGCCCCGACCCCCTCGCCACGGTGCTCGGCGCCCTGGTGGCCCCTGCCGCCGAGATCCTGGTGGTGGGCTGCCTGCCCGATGCCCTGCGCCGTCGCCTCCCCGTCGCCTGGGGCCGGGCCGAGGAGCTCCAGTTCCGAGGTGTGTGCGCCGCCGTGCGCCAGGGCTTCCGCCTGGTCCCCTCCGCCGCCAACCGGCGCAGCTTGCGCCGGATCCAGCGCTGGGTCGGGGCCGGGACCCGCCAACGGCGCTACCGTCCCGCTCCCGCCGCCTGAACAACAGCACACCGATGCCCGCGTCAGCTCCCACCACCGGCGGTCGACAGGGGGACGGACGCCGTCGCTTGGCGGAACTGCTCACCCGCCTCCCCGAGCGGCCCTCCCCCGCCCTCGACCGCACCCTCGACGCCACCGCCGCCTGCTTGGCCCGCCACGGCCTGGCCCGCACCACCATGACCGACATCGCCCGGGAGATGGGCGCGGCCCGCTCCACCCTCTATCGCCATTTCTCCTCGGTGGAAGAGGCGGCCGGGGCACTGTTGGCCCGTGAGTCGTACCGCTTCTTCGACCGCTTCGGACAGATCGTGGTGAGCGGCACCGGACCGCAGTCGGTGGTCGCCCTGGCCGCTCAGTTCGTGCACTTCG
>JASHZK010000108.1 GCA_030042575.1 Acidimicrobiales bacterium | reverse complement strand
GGCGGCTCGAGGCGCTCGAGAAGTCGACCGACGGCTTCGAGCTGGCCGAGGTGGACCTGGAGCTGCGGGGCGAGGGCGCCATCCTGGGGACGCGCCAGAAGGGTCGCAGCGACCTGAAGCTGGCCTCCTTGCGTCGCGGTGACCGGCCCCTGGTGGAGGCCGCTCGCGCCGTGGCCGAGGAGCTGGTGGCCGACGATCCCGAGCTGGCCGCCTGGCCGGGGCTGGCCGACGAAGTCGAGTTGCTGGTGGGGGAGGAGGAGGCCGACTTCCTGTCCAAGAGTTGAGCGCCGGAGCGGCCGAGACCCGACCGGTACGCTGCCGCCCGTGCGCGTGATCGCCGGCTCCCACCGGGGCCGGATCCTGCAGGCGCCGGCCGGTCTCTCCACTCGGCCCACCGGCGACCGGGTGCGCGAGGCCATCTTCGACGTGCTGGGCAGCATGACGTCGTTCCGAGGGACGGCGGTCGTCCAAGGAGCGTCGGTCCTCGACCTTTTCGCCGGGAGCGGGGCCATGGGCATCGAAGCGCTGTCGAGGGGAGCGGCCCGAGCCGTTTTCGTCGACAGCGACCCGCTGTCGGTGGAGGTGGTGCAGAGGAATCTCGCCGCGCTCGGGCTCGAGGACCGGGCCACGGTGCGGCGCGCCGAGGCCATGTCGTGGCTGGCCGGCGCACGGGGCGCCGAGGAGCGCTTCGACCTGGCCCTGTGCGACCCTCCCTACGCCTTCGACGCCTGGGGCGACCTGCTCGGACGCCTGCAGTCGGCTGTCTGTGTGGTGGAGTCGTCTCGACCGCTCCCGCCCAGCGACCTCGGGAGCCGGTGGGAGCTGGCCAGGTCCAAGCGCTACAGCGGTACGCTCGTGGCCGTGCTTCGGGCCGCACCCGGCCGGCCCGAGGGGGCGTCCCGACCGGCCGGGACCCCCGAGGAGAAAGGTCCCGAGGAGAAAGGCACCGCGTGACCGTCGCTCTCGTCCCGGGGTCGTTCGACCCATTTCACAACGGCCACCTCGAGGTGGTCGAGCGGGCGGCGGGGCTGTTCGACGACGTCGTGGTGGCGGTGCTGCGCAACCCGCAGAAGGCCGAGCCCCTCTTCACCTTGAGCGAGCGGGAGGAGATGGCGCGCCACGCCACCGTGCATCTGCCGAGCGTGCGCATCGTGTCGGTGGCCACCTTGGTGGTCGAGGTGGCGCGTGACGTCGGTGCCTCGGCCATCGTCAAGGGCCTGCGAGCCGTGTCGGACTTCGAGAACGAGCTGCAGATGGCGCAGATGAACCGCCAGCTCTCGGGCATCGAGACCCTGTTCATCCCCACCCAAGCCACCTCTTCGTTCGTGGCTTCGCGGCTCTTGCGGGAGGTGGCCCGCTACGGCGGCGACGTCTCTGCCTTCGTTCCCAAGTCGGTGGCCGAGCGCCTCCAGGAGCGCTTCGCATGAGCGACCTCTTCGACGACGACGAGCCCGCTGGTCGCTCCCCGCGGTCGCCGAGCGACAGCGACGACGCCGAGGGCTACATCCGCCAGGTCCTGGACGCCATCAACGCGGCGCGGGCCATGCCCCTTTCTGCCTCGGTCCTGGTGGCCCGAGACGAGATGATCGAGCTCCTGCAAGGGGCACTCGACCGCCTGCCCGACGAGCTGCGGCGAGCCCGCTGGCTGTTGCGCGAGCGCGACGAATTCATCGCCCAGCGCAAGCGGGAGGCCGACAGCCTGCTCGAAGACGTCCGAGCCCAGGCCGAGCGCATGGTCCAGCGCACCGAGATCGTGCGCCAAGCCAACCAGGTAGCCCAGCGCATCCTCGACGACGCCAGGGAGGAGGCGCGCCGGCTGCGTCATGAGGCCGAGGACTTCTGCGACCAGAAGCTCGCTTCCTTCGAGATCGTGCTCGACCGCACGTTGAAGACGGTGCAGGCCGGACGGGAGAAGCTGCAGGCCACTGCCCCGCCGCCACCTGCCTCCGCCGACGTCGGCGTGGCCGGTGCCGGCCAGGAGGGGGACGCCTTTTTCGACCAGGACGAAGCCGGCGGATGGTGATGGCGCCTCACAGCGAGCGCAGGCCTTTCCTGGTCCACACCTCGCGCTTGCGCAGGGCGGTGGGCTCGCGCTCCCACGAAGTGCGGCGCGGCGTCATCGACGACCTGGCCTGCTCGGGGAGCGCCGTTCCGGCCCACGCCCAGGTGGAGGCCGACGTCGTGCTCGAATCGGTGGTCGGGGGTGTGTCGGTGACCGGCACGGTGCGGGCGCCGTGGACCGGGACGTGCCGGCGCTGTCTGGAGCCGGCCGGCGACACCATCGAGGTCGAGGTACGCGAGCACTTCACCGAGGGCGGTGACGGCCAGGAGACCTATCCGTTGTGCGAAGGCGAGTTGGATCTCGAGCCCATGGTGCGCGACGCCGTGCTCCTGGAGCTGCCCCAAGCCCCTCTGTGCCGACAGGGCTGCCTGGGAATCTGCCCCACCTGCGGGGTCAACCGCAACGAGGAGGCCTGCCGGTGCCGGCCCGAGCGTGACGAGCGCTGGGCCGCCCTCGACGTCCTGCGGGAACCGAGCTGATCGCCCGGCGGGCTATCTTCTCTCTTTCTGGTCCCGGCCGGCGACCCGTTCCCCCGACCCGTTCTGCCGGGGCCCGCACCAGAGGTGACCGATCATGGCCGTTCCCAAGAAGAAGACGTCCAAGGCCAAGGGCCGGAGCCGCCGGGCGGCCAACTGGGTGTTGCACAGGCCGGCCCGCAGCCTGTGCCCCCACTGTCAGCAAGCCAAGCTGCCCCACGTGGTCTGCCCCAACTGCGGCTGGTACAAGGGCCGCCAGGCGGTCGAGATCGACTAGTGGCCCGCCCCGTTCGCCGCCCCGGCTCGCCGGCCGAGGCGAAGCTCCCGGTGGCGGTGGACGCCATGGGTGGGGACAAGGCGCCGGCCGAGATCGTGGCCGGGGCGGTCGCCGCCGCCCGTGACCTCGGCATCCCCGTGGTGCTCGTGGGCCGGGCCGGTGAGCTCGGCGACACCGGCGGCCTCGGCGTGATCGAGGCCAGCGAGGTGATCGCCATGGACGAGGACCCGGCGCCGTCGGTGCGCCGCAAGAAGGACTCCTCGCTCGTGCGCGGGGCCGAGGCCGTACGCGACGGTCGAGCCTCGGCCCTGGTGTCGGCGGGCAACACCGGGGCCACCATGGCCAGTGCCCTGCTGCGGATGGGGCGATTGCCCGGTGTGACCCGGCCGGCCATCGCCACCCCCATTCCCCGGCCCGGATCGCACCCCACCGTGCTCGTCGACGCCGGGGCCAACGCCGAGTGCACCCCCGCCATGCTCGTGCAGTTCGCCCAGATGGGCGCCGCCTACTCCACCGCCCGCTACGGCCCGGCCGAGCCGACCGTGGGACTGCTGTCGATCGGCGAGGAGTCCTCCAAGGGCACGCCCCTGGTGAGAGAGGCCCACGTCGCCCTGAAGCAGGCGGCCACCGCTTCGGGCCTGCGCTTCGTGGGCAACGTCGAAGGCCGTGACCTGCTGCCCGGGGCAGCGGACGTGGTGGTCACCGACGGCTTCACCGGCAACGTGGCGCTCAAAGCGCTCGAGGGCGCGCTGCGCTTCTTCATGGGTGCGCTGGGCCAGGTCCTGGACCGGGACGAGGGGACCCGAGCGGCGGCCCAGGCGCTCCTGCCCCACCTGGCCCCGCTGGCCGCCGAGTTCGATCCCGACAACACCGGGGGGGCCATGCTGCTCGGGGTGGACGGGGTGTGCGTGATCAGCCACGGCTCCTCCTCGGCCCGGGCGGTGGTGGCGGCGGTGAGGGTGGCCCACGAACTGTGCGGCGCCGGCCTCGTCGGCCGTCTGGCCGAGGCCGTGGAGGCGGCTCCCGGCCGCTGAGCCGGGCTGGTGGCGGGCGAAGCTCCGGGGGGTGAGCCTGCGCCCACCGGTCGCGTTCGCCCGGGGCCGAGCAGAGCACCAGGTAGGATCCGTGCCCAGAGCCGAACAGCAGGAGACTTTCGTGCCCGCCGAGACCCACGTGGAGAAGGGCCCGCTCGATCGCCAGCAGGTGTTGGCGCTGATCCAGGATCAGTTGGCCGACATCCTCGAGATCGACCCGTCCGCCGTCACCGAATCGTCGTCGTTCGCCGAGGACCTCGACGCCGACTCCCTGGCGCTGATCGAGCTGGTGGAGGCGCTGGAGGAGGAGCTGGGGGAGCGTACCGTGGGCTTCCGCATCGAGGACGAGGACCTGGAGGACCTGCGGACCGTCCGCGACGCAGTCGACTACGTCGTCGCCAAACTCGGGGCGGCCTGAAACGGCGCTCGAGCCCGCCGTGCCCGCCGACGCAACCGGCGCCGAACTGGAGTCCCTGGAGCCGCTCCTCCGCCGCCTGGGCTCCACCTTCGGCGATCCCGGCCTCCTGGTGCAGGCCCTCTCCCACCGATCGTGGTGCGCCGAGGCCGGAGGCGTCCCCTCCAACGAGCGCCTCGAGTTCCTGGGCGATGCCGTCCTCGGCTTGGTGGTGGCCGAGCACACCTACCG
>JASHZK010000107.1 GCA_030042575.1 Acidimicrobiales bacterium | reverse complement strand
CGCTGAGCACGGGGAGGGCTTCCCCGTGCTGCTGGTGCACGGTCAGCCGGGGAGCGCCCAGGACTGGGACCGGGTGGTGCAGGCTTCGGGCCCGGACGAGCGGCTGCTCGTGGTCGACCGACCGGGCTACGGGTCGAGTGACCAGCCGCCGCGGTCGATGGCGCAGAACGCGGAGCTGCTGGCCGACCTGCTGGTGGCGCGGGCGGCTGCCCCGGCGGTGGTGGTGGGCCACAGCTATGGCGGCGGGGTTGCGCTCCTCATGGCGGCGCGTCGGCCCGAGGTGACGGCCGGCCTGGTGCTGGCGGGATCGGTGGGCGCTCCCGGGAGCGTCAACGGCTTCGACCACGTACTGGCCCTGCCCGTCGTGGGTGACGCCTTGTCGGCGGCGTGGGTCTTCGCCGTCGGACGGGTCTTGTCGAGTCTCGAACGATCGCAGCCGATGGGCCGCCTGTTCCAGCGCCGCCCGGACGGGGTGCCGGCTCGGCTGCGGGCCAACCTGCCGGACCAGCGCCACGCCGCCTCGCTGTCGCGGGCGGGACTGCGACTGTGGCGGAGCTTCGTGTTCGAGCAGCGGGCCCTGTTGGCGGCGATGGCCGACGTGGAAGCGGCCGCCCGGCGCCTGTCGGTGCCCACCACCGTCATCACCGGCATGTGGGACGTGGCCGTACCGCCCACAGTGGCAGCCGGCCTGGCGGCGACGATCTCGGGGGCCGAGCTCGTGCTGTTGTCCGGAGTCGGCCACATGGTCGGTCGTGACGCCCCGGGGGCGGTGGTGGCGGCCGTGCGGCGGGTGGTGGCGCGTACTCGGGCGCAGTAGCGGCGCGAGACTGCGCCGATGGCCATCGACTTCACCTTCGCCCCCGACGTCGAGGAGGCTCGCCGGCAGATGCGGGCGTTCGTGCAGGAGGACGTGGCTCCCACCGAAGAGCGTCTGTTGGCCCAGTCGGCGGGCCGGACCGACTGGCGGGCCGAGCTCGACCGCCTGCGGGACGAGGCCCACCGTCGCGGGGTGTGGATGCCGCACATGCCCGCCGAGTGGGGTGGGGTGGGCTTGGGTCCCACGGCCCTGGCGGCCGTGTCGGCCGAGGCGGCCAAGGCCCGCTTCGGGCCCTATGTCGTCAACTGCTATGCACCAGACGAGGGCAACATGCACACGCTGTTGCACTGGGGCACCGAGGAGCAGAAAGACCGTTACCTGAAGCCCCTGTGCCAGGGCGCGGTCCGATCCTGCTTCGCCATGACCGAGCCGGAGGTGGCCGGCTCGGACCCCACCCTGATGCGCACCCGGGCCACGTTGCACGGAGACGAGTGGGTGATCGACGGCCACAAGTGGTTCATAAGCGGCGCCCGGGGTGCCGCCTTCGCCATCCTCCTAGCCCGCACCGAGGACGACCCCCAGGTGCCCCAGGCGGCCACCAGTGCCTTCCTCGTGGACCTGCCCTCGGAGGGCTTCGACATCGTGCGTGACGTCGAGACCATGTCGGGCAGCCACAACCACTGTGAGATCCGCATCGTCGGGCTGCGGGTGCCGACGGCCAACCTCCTCGGCGGCCGGGGTCAGGGGCACCGGTTGGGCCAGTACCGGCTGGGCCCGGCCCGCCTGGCCCACTGCATGCGCTGGCTCGGCCAGATCGAGACCGCTCTCGACCTCATGGTGGCCCGGGCCGTCGATCGCTACTCCCACGGCTCCTACCTGTCGGAGAAACAGGGCATCCAGTGGCTCATCAGCGAGTCGGCCATCGAGCTGTACCAGGCCAAGCTCATGGTGCTCCATGCCGCTTACCGCATCGAACAGGGACTGGATTTCCTGAGCGAGGTGTCGATGGCCAAACACCACGTGGCCAACACCCTGTGGCGGGTGGTGGACCGAGCGGTGCAGGTCCACGGAGCCCTGGGCTACTCCAAGGACTCACCGTTGGCCGACATGCTGGTCCAAGCCCGCTGGAGCCGCCTGGCCGACGGAGCCGACGAGATCCACAAGTGGCGGGTGGCCGAACGGGTCATCGAGGCCTACAAGGATTCCGGCACCACCGGCGTCGCCACCGGCGACCTCCCCCTGTGATGGCCCGCCGGGCGCTCGCCCTTCAGGAGTAATAGCGGTAGACGACTTGGGCCACGCAGGCCGGTTTGGGCGCGCCGTCGGCCTCCAAGGTGAGGTCCAAGGTGACCTGCACCCCGCCGTCGACGTCCTCCACGTCGGCCACCACGGCCCCCAGGCGGAGCTTCGATCCCACGGCCAGGGGCGCCGGGAAACGGACCCGGTTGCAGCCGTAATTCACCCCGAAGCGCATGCCCTCGACCTGCAGCAGCTGCTGCAGCAACACCGGCGCCAGCGACAGCGTCAGATAGCCGTGGGCGATGGTGCCGCCGAAGGGCCCTTGGGCGGCCCGGCCGGCGTCGACGTGGATCCACTGATGGTCGTCGGTGGCGTCGGCGAAGCGGTCGATGCGCTCCTGGTCGATGATCTTCCACTCCGAGTACCCGAGGTGCTGGCCCTTCAGGGCGTGGAATTCCTCGACGGCGTGCACGGTGGTGGCCATCTCCGGATGCCCTGGTGGCTACTTGAACCAGATGCGCTGGTAGTGCCGGCTCTGGGGATGCAGGAGCAGCGCCACCAGCACGGCGGCGAAGAGCAGGTTCAAGAGGAAGCTCAGGCTGGCCCCGTACACCACCGTCCCCATGATCACGACGACGTTGATGACGGCGAGCACGGTGGCCAGGACGTACCCCCACCGCTTTTCGTTGGCAACTCCGTACCCGCCCACACCGAGCAGGAGGGGGGCCAAGCCGAGAAGGCCTATCCCCAACAGCAGATAGACGAGTCCGAAGGCGGCGGTGATGTAGCACAGCATCACCGCCCCCTGGAGGGTCTGGGGCTGGGAAGCGTCGAAGAAGCGGCGTGTGTCGGCCATGGGCCCATTCTGCCAGGTCGCCGGTAGCATCAGGTCTCGTGGAGGCGGTCGACGAACCCTCGGCCCCCGGGGCCGATCCCGAGCGGTCGCGGCCGCAGCTGCGCCGGCACCGGCCGGCGGCCGAGCTCCACCTGGGAGACCACCATCACCGTTCGCTGCACGGCGGGGGGCCGCGGGCCGCGGTGTTCGGCATCAGCGACGGGCTCGTCACCAACGTGGCCATCATCCT
>JASHZK010000106.1 GCA_030042575.1 Acidimicrobiales bacterium | reverse complement strand
AACTGCTGCTGCGTGGGTTGGAACCAGAACCAGTCCGCACCCTGTCCCCGACTGAGACGGTTACTTGCCTACGGCCGATCATCAATCCTTACGTTGACCCAGGGATACGAGCGTGTTAAACAACGAACAGCTATGAGGGGGGCGGGTCGTGCGAACGAGGTGCTGTCGGTTCGCTTGCTGTCTCCTGTTCGGCTGCTCATCGCCGTAGGTCTGCTCGCATCGGCCTGTCTCGGCTCCCTCGCTGTAGGCGCACCGGCGTGGGCCAAATCTGCCTGGACCATCTCCACGAGCCGCAACAAAGGGAGCTCCACCAACGAGCTCTCCGGAGTGTCGTGTTTCTCGTCCACCTCTTGCCAGGCCGTGGGCGGTTACTACGACACAACGACGGGCGCCGAGGCCACCCTCGTCGAGTCCTGGAACGGCAGCACCTGGTCGATCCCCAAGAGCCCCAACGACGGGACCTCCTACAGCATCCTCTACGGCGTGTCGTGTGTCTCGACCACCTGGTGTCAGGCCGTGGGCGACGACGACGTCGACGCCTCGCAGACCCTCATCGAATCCTGGAACGGCAGCAAGTGGTCGATGTCCGCGAGTCCCGACGAGGGGAGCGCCGCCATCCTCTCCGGCGTGTCGTGTTTCTCGTCCACCTCGTGCCAGGCCGTGGGCTGGTATTACAAGACCAGTCACCTCACCAGGACCCTCATCGAGTCCTGGAACGGCAGCACCTGGTCGGTCGCCAAGAGTGCCGACCACGGGAGCTCCGACAACGAGCTCTCCTGGGTGTCATGCTCCTCGTCCACCTCGTGCGTGGCCGTGGGCTACTACGAAGACGGAAGCGACGTCGACAGGACCCTCATCGAGTCCTGGAACGGCAGCACCTGGTCGGTGTCCAAGAGCACCAACCACGGGAGCTCCGACAACGAGCTCTCCTCGGTGTCATGCACCTCGTCCACCTCGTGCGTGGCCGTAGGCAACTACGAGAACGCGAGCAACGTTTACGGGAACCTCATCGAGTCCTGGAACGGCAGCACGTGGTCGGGATCCACCAACAGCAAAGGAACGGGTAGCAACTTCCTCTCCGGGGTGTCGTGCACCTCGTCCACCTCGTGCGTGGCCGTGGGCCGCTACGACAGCACGACAGCCGACGCCGATCAGACCCTTGTCGAGTCCTGGAACGGCAGCAGCTGGACCGTCACCTCCACCCCCGACAAGGGGACCTCCAACAACGGCCTCACCGGGGTGGCATGTCTCTCGTCCATCTCGTCCACCTCGTGCCAGGCCGTGGGCTACTACACAGACTCCGACTTCGACTGGCGGACCCTCATCGAGTCGTACTGACCTCGGAGAGCAGTCAACCGCCGGGCCGGCGGCTACCCACGGACCGTGCTGGTGAGCATGACGACCATCTGGGCTCGGACAGGAGCGCCAGGGAAGAACTGGGGGGCAGGCATGTCACGGAAGTGGGCTTTGGCGATGGCCGTTTCCATGGGTGGGGTGGCCGTTCTGGGGCTGCCAGCGGCCCCGGCCCTGGCCGGCACCAGCGGTTCCGCTGCGGGGAAGTCGGCCTTGGTCGGCGTGTTGGGTTACGAAGGTGGTCCGGCCCCCGGTGGGTTCCACCGGACCTCGGGCTCGGTCGAGGTGGAGTTCGCCAACGTGCCGCTGGCCCTGGAGAAGAAGGTCGGCTCGTCGGGCCACTTCCGCATCCCCCTCGGACCAGGTACGTACACGGTGATCGGGTGCGGCCCCTCCTCGGATGGGAGCCAACCCCTGTGCACCAAGCCGAAGAACGTCACGCTGAAGGCGGGGGAGGTCGATCACCTCCGGCTCGTGTGGGCCTTGGCACCAGTCGTGTAGTCCCTGCTCAAGCGGGAGCCGGCTCCGCAGAAGTCAAGAGGAGACGGTGCAGGCCGGCCGCCAAGGCCCCACCCACCAGCGGGGCGACGATGAACAGCCACACCTGACGAAGAGCGGTGCCCCCGACGAGCAGTGCCGGACCGAGGCTGCGGGCCGGGTTCACCGACGTTCCCGTGATGGGAATGCCTATGAGGTGCACAGCGGTGAGTGCCAGTCCGATCACGACTCCGGCGGTGGCCGCATTGGCCGTCTTGCTGGTGACTCCCAGTACGACGAAGACGAACAAGGCGGTGAGGATCACTTCAGCCAGGAATGCTCCGCCGGCGCCGATGTGAATGTGGCTGGCCGCCCCCCATCCGTCGGTGCCCAAGCCCGTCGTCGAGCGATGGTAGAGAGGCGACGTGCTGAACATGCCCCAGAGCACGAGAGCACCGATGATGCCGCCGACGAACTGAGACAGCCAGTAGCCCGCCGCTTCGGTGATGCTCATCCGGCCTGCCAGGAGGGCACCGAGGGTCACCGCCGGATTCACGTGGCAACCCGACACCGGCCCCAGGACGTAGGCCAGGACCAAAAGGGTCAAGCCGAAGGCCAGGGCGGTAGCCACCACTCCGGCGGAGAAACTGCGTCCATCGACTTTGAATCCAAATGACAACGTTGCCACACCGACAGCGAAGAAGACCAGGAGAGCGGTCCCCAGCAACTCTGCAGCACACTTACGAGCCATGCTTGCCCCTTTCCCCAACTGGTAGCACGGTGGTTTCGGTGATGGTCGACGCCGACCGGAGGTGCGCTCAGCGACTCTACAAGAGGGCTCCTCACCAGGGCAGGAATCCGGCTGCTCTGGCGCCGGGTGAGAGGGGGGTGTTAATACGAGCACGGTCCTCGTGCTGATCACCTTGGCCGGGGGTCGCCGTTGCTCACAAGATGGAGGAGCATGGCTCAGACGCCAGGCTCAGATGGCGCATCCGAAGGGGGTTATGCAGTGGGAGCTCGTGCCCGTTCGAGGACTTCGAGGGTGGCGGTCGGGATCCTGGCCGCCGCCCTGATGACGGTGTTGCCGGCAGTGGTGGCCGGCGTGCCCGCCGCCTTCGCTCAAGGCTCCTGCGCCGATTCGTGGACCAACTCGGCGGGAGGACTGTGGATCCCGACGTCGTCGGGCACCGACGCCAACTGGTCCACCGGGGCGCCGCCCACCGCCAGCCAGTCCGCCTGCATCACCATCGCCCTGAGCGCGCCGGTGGTTCTCAACTCGGGCACGGGGGTGGCCTCCAGCCTGACCCTGGGAGGCACGAGCGGCTCCGACGAGCTGGAGCTCACCGGTGCCACCCTGACCCTCGCCTCGGCATCGACGGTTTCGCCCAACGGGACCATCGTCTTCGACGACGGCGTCATGAACATGGAGGCGCCCTCCGTCCTCACCAACGAGGGGACCATCTCGATCGCCGGCTCCAGCGGGGGGGTGGCCTTCTACGGGGACGTCACCAACGCGCCGGACGGGTTCGTGTCGGCTTCACAAGCCATGTACGTCGAGACCGGGACGTTCACCAACCGCGGAGAGCTCTCGATCGCCTCCACCTCGACGGTGAACGTCCCCTACTCCGGGGGCGGCAGCAGCGCCGGGGCGGTGCTCGACAATGCCGGCGGGACCATCCAGAACCAGGGATTCATCAACGTCAACCCCGGGGGGACCTTCGAAGAGGGGGCGGGCACCGTCGTCGGGGTCCCGGCGACGTACAACGCCGGGATCCAGATCACCGGCGGGGCGCTCGACCTGGTGGGCAAAGGCGCCTCGAGCTTCGACCTGGCCGGCGGCGGGGGAGCCACGCTGTCGGGGAACATCGCCGCCGACCAGACCGTCTTCGTCGACGCCACTGTGTACATCGCCGGGTCCATCACCAACGACGGCAACCTGATCGACGACGGTGGTGGCGAGCTGAGCGTCCCCGCCGGCGACACCCTGACCAACGCCGGCTCCATCGTGGTCCCCCCGGCCAACAACTTCGAGCTGGCGGGCAACCTTCTCAACGAGGCCAAGGGCAGGATCGCCGTGGCGCCCGGCAGCGCCGGTGGGTCGACCCTCACCTTGGAGGGCGCCGTCACCTTGACCAACGATGGCACTATCTCGGTGGGCACGAGCTCGAATGCGGCCGAGCTCAGCGCCGGCAGCGCCGGCACCATCGACAACGCCGGCGGCACCATCGCCAACGCCGGGACCGTGCAGGTGGACCCGGGCGCCACTTTCGTGGAGGGCAAGGGCAAGACGACGGGCAAACCGGTCGTGGTCACCGGATCGCTCGACCTGACCGGCCAGGGGGCTTCGAGCTTCCAGCTGGGCGGCACCCTGAGCGGCAACGTGGCCGCCGGCCAGACCGTCGAGCTCGGCTTGGGCCTCGGCAACGCCATGGCGAGCGGCAGCTTCACCAACGCCGGGACGTTGATGAGCGACGGTTCTCTGGCCCTGCCCTACGGGGACACCCTCACCAACAAGGGCACCATCGAGTTCGGCCAAGGCACCAACCTCGGCGGCCTGACGCTGTACGGGAACCTGACCAACGCGGCCGGTGGCGTCCTCGACGGGGACGGCGGAACCCTCCAGATGGGCGGTCTGGGCACCACCTTCGACAACGCCGGAACCCTCGACCTCCTCTACCAGGGCAACATCCGGCTGGACGACTACAACACCTTCGACAACACGGGGACGGTCTACTGGGGGGTGAACAGCGACGGCGCCCAGTGGGGCAGCGGGGCGTACGCCTCGGACTTCACCACCGAAGCGGGTGACACCGTCGACCTGGGCGGCCGGGTCGTGCCGGTGCCCGACGGCGAACCCTCGGGCGGGACCGGCACCGAGATCACCTACGGCCTCGGTCTCGTCGACACCTGCGGGGCGACCGTGACGAGCGGCTGGAGCCTCAGCTGCTCCGGTGACAACGGGGACCTGGTCGAGTCCGAGTCCTCCACTCTGGAGCCGACCGAGGTCACGGTCACCGGTTCGGGCACCTCCGAGAGCTACGGCCGGGAGTCCTCGTACGGCCAGCCCGTCACCCTGAGCGCCACCGTCTCCGCCCAGGCCGGGGCCACCCCCACCGGCAAAGTGGCCTTCTACGCCGCCCAGCAGTACACGAGCTCCACCTACGACCCCACGGAGATCCCCCCCGACCTGGTGGGCAGCGCCAAGCTCTCGACCAGCGGCGGGGTGACCAAGGCGACGCTGACCACCTCGAAGCTCCCGCCGGGCGAGTTCGAGCTCCTGGCCGAGTACAGCGGCGACGCAGCCGACCTGGCCGCTTCCACCGTCTACTCGGGAACCGACGAGCAGGTGGTCGAGGCCCAGAGCACGACCGTGGGCGTGGCCTCGGCGCCCGCCTCGCCGGTGTTCGGCGACCCGGTCACCTTGAGCGCCACGGTCACCCCCGGCGCCTACGGGCCGGCGAAACCGACCGGGGTGGTGACCTTCTTCTACGGCAGCACCGTCATCGGCTGGGCTCCGGTCGCCACCAAGGCCGGAGTCACCACCGCCAAGTTTACGACGACCTCCCTGCCCGCCGGGAGCGACTCGGTCACCGCCAGCTACAGCGGCGACTACGACTACGGCGGCGCCACCTCGTCGGCCCACAGCGTGTCGGTGGCTTCCCCGACGGCGCCTTCCACGGTGACGGTCACGGGGCCTTCGAGCGTGGCGGCAGGGGCCAGCTACAAGGCCACGGCCAGCACCGACGGGACCGGTGCGGTGCTCTACGTGCTGGCGAGCAACCCGGCGCCGCCGGCGGGGATGACCATCGGCGGCGCCACCGGCCAGGTGAGCTTGGCCGTGCCCGACTCGGGGACCTCCAGCTTCTCCTTCGCCGTCGTCGCCTCCAACGCCGCCGGCCAAGCCGAGAGCTCGGTCGTCACCGTGACGGTGAGCTGACGTGGCCCGCTGTTCCAGGGCGTCACGCGCCTCGTCCAACGGCAGACCCGAAGGGGGTATCGCAGTGGGAACATGCAGGGCTCTCGGCACGCTGGCCATGGCGGTCTCGATCTCGGCGCTCTCGGCGGTGGTGGTCGGCGCGCCGGCGGCCTTCGCCAAGAGCCCCTCGTGCGCCGACGCCTGGACCAACTCGGCGGGCGGCACCTGGGCGACGGGCTCGAACTGGTCGACCGGGGCGGCACCGACGGCCAGCCAGGCGGCCTGCGTCACCATCCCTCTCAGCGCGCCGGTGGTCTTGAGCAACGGTGCGGGCAGCGCCGCCAGTCTCACCCTCGGCGGCACCAGCGGCCTCGACGAGCTCGAGCTCGAGGGCGCCACCTTGATCCTCGGCTCCGCGTCCAGCGTCGCCTCGACCGGCGAGCTGGTGGCAGAGGGCTCGGCGGGCACGATCGACATGCGGTCAGGGGTGCTCACCAACCAGGGGACCCTCGAGGCCACCGGCAACGGCATCCAACTCTACGGCGACGTGACCAACGCCGCTCAAGGCTTGGTCCTGGTCACGAGCGGATCCGAGCTCGCCGTCGACACCGGGGTGCTCACCAACTCGGGCGAGCTCTCGGTCGACGGCACCCTGGAGGCGCCCGACGACGGGGACACCGGGGCGGTGATCGACAACGCCGGCGGGACCATCCAGAACCAGGGGGCCGTCGACGTGGACAGCGGTGGCACCTTCGAGGAGGGAGCGGGCGCGGTGATCGGCACGGCACCCCTGGTCGAGAACGGGACGCTCGAGCTCACCGGCGATGGCGCCTCCTCCTTCGAGCTGCTGGGCGACCTGGCCAGCGCCACCCTGTCGGGCAACATCGCCGCCGGACAGACCGTGCTGCTCGCCGGCAGCGTGGCCACTTCCGGTGCGCTGACCAACGACGGGACGATCACGGTCGAGCCAGGCGTACAGACCCTGACGCTGCCGGGCACCGACACCCTGACCAACGACGGGACGATCCTGGTGACGGCGGGCAACGGTCTCGACCTGGCCGGCGACGTGTCCAACGGCGCCAAGGGCACCATCGCGGCGGCCGGCGGGGGCCTCACCCTGCAGGGCGCGGTCACCTTGACCAACGACGGGACCATCGAAGTGGGCTCGAACGGGTCGATCAGCGCCGACAGCGCCGCCACCATCGACGCCGCCGGGGGCACCATCGCCGTCGGGGGTTCGGTGACGGTGGCGGTGGGCGCCACCTTCGTGGAGGGCAAGGGGACCACGTCGGGCGGGATGGTCGGTCCCATCTCCGGGACGCTCGACCTGGCCGGCACCGGGGCGTCCAGCTTCGAGCTGTACAACTCGACCTTGTCCGGCAACGTCGCCGCCGCCCAGACCCTGTGGGTGCAGGGCCACGTCGACCCCACGGCCAGCTTCACCAACGACGGGACCATGTTCTTCGTCGGCGCCCCCGACTCGGCGCTGGACCTGCCCTCGGGAGGCACCCTCACCAACGACGGCACCTTGGAGGCCGACCGGGCGATGGCCGTCACCGGCAACCTCACCAACGCCCCCGACGGGGTGATCAGCGAGGAGAGCCTCATCGAGATGAGCGGCTACGGCACCACCTTCGACAACGAGGGCACCCTCGACCTGCTGATGGGCGGCAACGTCGAGATGGGGGCGGAGGGGTCGTGCTCCTGCGGGGGCGGCTCCAACAACACCTTCGACAACACCGGCACCATCTACTGGGGAATCGACAGCGCCGGTCAGGCGTGGGGCGGCACCAATTACGATTCGGCCAACATCGGCGGAGGCAACATAGAACTGGGGGGCACCATCGTGCCGGTGCCCAACGGGGAGCCCACCGGCTCGGGCTCCGAGATCACCTACGCCGTTGTCTCCGACGCCGTGAGCTGCACGGCCACCGTCAGCGACGGTTGGAGCATCGGCTGCGGGGGCGACGGCGCCGGCGACCTGTTCGAGCCGGACACCTCCCTGGGGCCGACGGAGGTCACCGTCACCGGCTCGGGCACCTCGGGTACCTACGGCTGGTCGTCGACCTACGGCCAGCCGGTCACGCTCAGCGCCACGGTGTCCGCTCAGGACGGGAGCACGCCCACGGGCAAGGTGGCCTTCTACGCCGTGCAGCAGGACAGCGGCAGCCCTGTGGCCATCGGCCCCGACCTGCTCGGGACCCCGACGCTGTCGACCACCGCCGGGGTGACCACGGCGACGCTCACCTACAACCCGCCCCCGGGCAACTACGACCTGGTCGCCTGGTACAAAGGTGACTCCACCGAGCTCCCGGCCAGCATGTCGTCCCTCGACGCCTGCGACTGCACCCAGACGGTCGGCCAGCAGACCACCGGTGTCACCCTCGGCTCCTCGCGTGCCTCGTCGGTGTTCGGCTCGCCGGTGACCTTCACGGCCACCGTCACTCCAGGGGCCTACGGGCCGGCCAACCCCACCGGGCTGGTCACCTTCTTCGACGGCGGCACCCTGATCGGCTCGGCGTCGGTGGCGACCAAGAGCGGGATCACCACGGCCAAGCTGACGACCGACGACCTGCCGGTGGGCAGCGACTCGATCACCGCCAGTTACAGCGGCAACTTCGCCTACGGCGGGTCGACCACCTCGTCCGCTCACAGCCAGTCGGTGAAGGCGCCCACGGCGTCGAAGACGGTGAAGATCAAGGGCTCGTCGGAGGTGGGCGCCGGGGCCACCTACCAGGCCACGGCCACCACCGACGGCAACGGTGCGGTGCTCTTCGTGCTGGCGAGCACTCCGGCGCCGCCGAAGGGGATGACCATCGACAGCGCCACGGGCAAGGTGAGCTTCGCCGTGCCCGACGCGGGGACCTCCGGCTTCTCCTACGCCGTGGTCGCCTCCAACGCCGCCGGCCGGGCCGAGAGCTCCGTCGTCACGGTGACGGTGACCTGAGAGGCATCGGCGCTCGTTCATCAATCATGACGATGACCTGAGGATATGGGGGTGCTAAGCAACGCCCACCTCTGTGTCGGGAACACAGAGAAAGGGGTCAGTCATGAGCAGGTCGGCGGACGTGTTCGAAGGTCTCGGCGCTCTCGCACCTTCTTCGACAGAGAAGCGCAGGCACCCTGTTCGATTCCATGCAACCCGGCTCTCGGTGGTGGGCCTCGCCGTGGCCCTCGCCACGCTGTCGATGGCCGTACTCCCGGCTGGGGTGGCCACGGCGGCCACGTCGCCTGACATCTCGGCTCCCCCGAACGTCGTCGTCGGAGAGGCCAGCGGATCGGTGACTCTCCCGGTGACCCTGAGCGCGGCGAGCAAGTCCAAGGTCACGGTGGACTACACGACGCCTCCCGGCGGCGTGTGCGACAACCTCTACCAGACGGCCAGTGGCACCCTGACGTTCTCTCCGGGCGTGACGAGCCAATCAGTCACCATCACCCTCAACAACTGCGATCTGGGCCAGCTGTCGACCC
>JASHZK010000105.1 GCA_030042575.1 Acidimicrobiales bacterium | reverse complement strand
CCGAGCGAGTCGACGGCCAGGGCGCCGTCGAACGGCATCGGGTTCGGCAGCGCGACGATCTTGACGCCGGCCGGGAAGCCGACCTTCACCGCCCGGGTGACGTAGGCGCTCGTCGTGCCGTTGCCGAGCTCTCCGTAGCTGCCCACGCCCCAGGCCCAGACCGTGCCGGCCGAGGTGAGCGCGTAGCCGTCGGAATTCGAGGTGGCGATCTGCACGACCTTCCCCTCGACACCTGCGACGGCCTTGGGCGTGTCCAGCTCGAGCCGGGTGATGGCGCCCCTGTTGCCGACGACGCCCCACCGGTAGACGGTGGTGCTGGTGGCTGACGCGTCGCTGGTGGCGCCACAGGCGCCGAGCACCACCAAGGCGACGACAACGAGGCTCGCCGCCATGGCCGGCGGTCGGTGCCGGGCCCCCTTGAGGCCATGGCGGTGATGGGTGCCGGCCAGAGCGAGGAGCCGTGTCCGAGAGCGCCTCACGGCCTCCCGCCCTTCGCTGCCGACCCTCGTGTCTCGGTCCTCCGGCGCACCCGGTCACTGACCATGCGCCCGAGCAGAAGGATCCCGGCGACAGCGAGCAGACCGCCTGTGACGTGGCCCAGCACCACGAGCACGACACCGACGCCGACCATGGCCACGCCGACGAGATAGCGCTGCCTCGGCTTCGCTCGCACCAGGGCTGTTCGGATGAGTGGCCCGCTGCCGTAGGGCATCTGGGCTCCTTTCCCCTGCTCCACCCACACCATAGTGGTCTATCTGATAGACTGTCAACCGATATGACTAATAGGGGAGCGGAGGGGCCGGGCTCCAGCCCGGAGCCGGAGGGCGCGCCCGCCCCCCTGCCGTGGCTGCTGCGACGAACGAACCAGCGTTACCGCGCCGCCATCAGGGACCGCTTGGCGCGCGGCGGGTTCGAGGCGTTGCCCCAACCCGCGTACTGGGCCCTCATGGTCCTGGCCCAGGGCGCCACCGACGCCAGTCAGCTCATCGCCGAGATGGGCGTCAGCAAGCAGGCGGTCTCGAAAGTGATCGACGTGCTCGTCAGTGGCGGTTTCGCCGATCGAAAGCCCAATGATGCCGATCGTCGCCGGACGGATCTGCTGCTGTCGGCCAAGGGCCGGCGGGCAGCCGAGACCATCGTCGAAGCGGCACGGGCGACGGAGGCGACCTTCGTCACCGAGCTCGGCGCCGAGCGGTTCGCAGACCTCGTCCACATGCTCGCCCGACTGGCTCGTCGTCAGGACTGACGACGCTAGCCTGCAGACGATCCTGATCAGGAGGTAGTGCCATGCGCGTGCTCGTCATCGGCGCTGGCGGGGTGGGTACCGCGGTGGCCAGGACAGCGGCCAAGTGGAACCTGTTCGAACGGGTGGTGATGGCCGACGTCAGCCTCGACCGGGCCAAGCAGGCCGTGACCGGTGCTGGAGACCGCTTCGCCGCCTACCGCATCGACGCCTCCGACGAGAAGGAGATCGCCGAGCTCGTGCAGGCCGAGCGAATCGAGGTCTTGCTCAACGCCGTCGACCCCCGGTTCGTGATGCCGATCTTCAGAGCCGCCCTCAGCGCCGGCATCACGTACATGGACATGGCCATGTCGCTGTCCCATCCCCACCCGAGCGATCCCTTCCACACCCCCGGCGTCAAGCTCGGTGACGAGCAGTTCGCCATGGCCAAGCAGTGGGAGGAGCGGGGCATCATGGCTCTGTGCGGCATGGGCGTCGAACCCGGGCTGTCCGACGTCTTCGCCCGCTACGCCGCTGACAACCTCTTCTCCTCCATCGACGAGATCGGGGTCCGTGACGGTGCCAACCTCGTCGTCGAAGGCTTCGATTTCTGCCCGACGTTCTCCATCTGGACGACGATCGAGGAGTGCCTCAACCCACCTGTCATCTGGGAGAAGGGCCGCCGTTGGTTCACCACGGAGCCCTTCAGCGAGCCGGAGACCTTCGTTTTCCCGGCTGGGATCGGTCCCGTCGAATGCGTGAACGTCGAGCATGAAGAGGTGCTCCTCGTTCCCCGGTGGCTGGACGCTCGCAGGGTGACGTTCAAGTACGGGTTGGGTGACGAGTTCATCGGCGTGTTGAAGACGATCCACCAGCTCGGCCTGGACGCGACCGCTCCGGTAAGGGTGGGCAGCGTGGAGGTCTCCCCTCGCGACGTCGTGGCCGCTTGCCTGCCCGACCCGACCGAGATCGGCGACCGGATGACCGGCCTCACCTGCGCCGGGACCTGGGTTCGGGGAACGGGCCAGAACGGCTCGCCTCGCGACGTGTATCTCCACCACGTGGCCGACAACGCCTGGTGCATGAAGGAGTTCGCATCACAGGCGGTCGTCTGGCAGACGGCTATGAACCCGGTGGTGGCCCTGGAGCTGATCGAGTCCGGCATCTGGTCGGGAACGGGGGTCCTCGGCCCCGAAGCCCTCCCCGCCGACCCCTTCCTCGAGGTGCTCGACAGCCACGGCGTGCACTGGGACTGCGAAGAGCGGGCCCCGGTGATCACCTGATCCTCCCATCTGGTTGCCGACCACCTGCGCGGCCGGGCTCGTGGCGCTCGGAGATCACGGACCCAGCGATCTCGGTCGGGTGGTCCTAAACTCCCGTTGCGTATGGATCAGCGCGGACATCCCGCTCGTCGCCGAACACCTCAGGGAGGATGCAAGCACTCAGGATACGGCTGAATCTCTTGGTCTTCGGCTTCGGGACTAATGACAGATCAAGCACGTGATGCGGGACATCGGGGGAGAACATGACGGCGATCTCTGGGGTAGTGAGCACCGACGCCTACAGGGCGGAGCAAGCGGACAAGGGGCTCAAGGACGGGGCCCTCGGACTGCTGTCCAGCACGGTGGTGGGCGTCGCCTCCACGGCGCCTGCCTACAGCCTGGCCTCGACCCTCGGGTTCGTGGTCGTCCTCATCGGGGTGACCTCTCCCATCGTGACGATCCTGGCCTTCATCCCCATGCTGCTCATCTCGTTCGCTTACAAGGCGCTGAACAAAGCTGACCCCGACTGCGGCACCACCTTCACCTGGGCCACGCGGGCGTTCGGCCCGAGGACGGGCTGGATGGGCGGATGGGGGATCGTGGCCGCCGACATCATCGTCATGGCCAGCCTGGCCCAGATCGCCGGACAGTACGTCTTCCTCCTCTTCAACGCCAAGAGCATCGGCAGCGATCCCACCAGCCCCTGGGTGCTGTTGGTGGGAGTCCTCTGGATCGTGGCCATGACCTTCATCTGCTACGTGGGGATTGAGATCTCGGCCAACTTCCAGAAGATTCTGCTCGGCATCGAGATGACCATGCTCGTGATCCTGTCCGTCGTCGCCTTGGTGAAGGTCGGCAACGGCTCGGCCCCAGTGGGCCATCTGGTTCCCAGTTGGTCGTGGTTCGACCCCTTCCACGCCACCCTCACCGCCTTCGTGGGGGGCCTCACCCTCATGCTGTTCGTGTACTGGGGGTGGGACACCGCCGTGTCGGTCAACGAGGAGACCAAGCAAAAAGACGTGATCCCGGGGTTGGCAGCGGTGATCTCCACCGTGCTCCTTCTCGCCATCTACGAGATCGTCATCCTCGCCACGCAGTCCTACGCCGGACTCGGCACCACGGGGATCGGACTGGGCAACCCCGCTCACCAGGGGGACGTCCTGTCGGTGCTCGGGACCTCGATCTTCGGCTCGTCGGGCTTGGGGAGCTTCCTCACCCACCTGCTGCTGTTGATGGTGCTGAGCTCAGCTGCGGCGTCCACGCAGACGACCATCCTGCCCACCGCCAGGACGACCCTGTCGATGGCGGTGTACAAGTCGATCCCGAGCGCCTTCGCCCGGATCCA
>JASHZK010000104.1 GCA_030042575.1 Acidimicrobiales bacterium | reverse complement strand
CCGGCCACCACCAGGTGGTTCTCGCCGTAGGGTCTCGGAGCGCTCCCGCTCAGTACCCGGGTCCGTGATCGAGGATCCGCCGGGGGACCTCCACCATCATGGTGTGGATCTGCTCCTCGGGCACCCCCTGCTCTCGTAAGGCCGGAAGGACGTCGCGGCTGATGTGGAGGAAGTGCCAGTTGGGCACGGCTCCCTTGAGCAGCTCCTCGTCGAACCAGTCGATGTGGCAGGAGGCGTCGTGCGACATGACCATGTGCTGCGCCTTGCCGGCGGCGCAGAGCTTGGCCACCGTCGCCACCCGATCGGCGGGCGGGCAGTAGACATCGACCCCGAACCGGTCCATGCCGAGGACCGATCCGGCGTCGATCAGGGCGTTGAGGTAGTCGAGGTCGGTGGAGTCGCCACTGTGGCCGATGACCACGCGCGACAGGTCGACCCCCTCTTCCGTAAAGATCCTCTGCTGATCGAGGCCGCGCCGGGTGCCGACGTGGGTGTGGGTCGAGATGGGCAGGCCACTGCGGCGGTGGACGCGGGCCACCGCCCGCAGGATGCGCTCGACAGCCGGAGTGAGACCCGGTTCGTCCGTGGCGCACTTGAGGATGCCGGGGCGAACCCCGGTCCCGGCGATGCCCTCCTCGATGTCGTGCAGGAAGAAGTCCTCGAGGATGTCAGTGCCGCTCGGGCGCATGTTGGCTGTGCGCAGGTCGAAGTAGTGGGGGAGCACCTCATAGGTGTAGTAGCCGGTGGCCACCACGATGTTGAGGGGAACCTGGACGGCCACCTCCTGTACCAGCTCGACGTCCCGGCCCAGTCCGGGAACGGTGAGGTCCACGATGGTGCCGATGCCCGTCTCGGCCAGCTCGCAGAGGCGTTCCACCGCCTGGGCCAGACGGGCGCCGCGGTCCCATCCGGTGGGCCAGTTGGCGGCCACCTCCGGTGAGCGCACGAAGACGTGCTCGTGCATGAGCACCATCCCCAGGGCGTCGGCATCGACCGGGCCCCGCACCGTCTGCACCTGACCCATCTCTCGGTCCCTCCCTCGCTCCGTCGCCTCCGATCACGGCTGCTCAGCCGGAGCGGTCGGGCCCGGCCCGTTGCACCGTCAGGCGGATCATGACCCGTCGCTCTCGCTCCATGGCTGCCCGGTAGTCCTCCCAGTCGGGATGTTCACCGGCCACCGTCCGGTAATAGTCGACCAGCAGTTGCATGGCCTGGGGCAGCGCCACCACCTCGACGGGTCCCTCCACCTGTACCCAAGAGCCGAAGAACGTGTCGGGGAACACGCACAGCGAGGCGAACGGTCGCCGGCGCAGGTTCCGGACCTTCATGGACGGCTCCCGGGAGCTGATCACCACGGTGTCGCCCAGCACGCCGGCGGAAACCGGCGAGAGCTGGGGGTGGCCGTCGCCTCGTTCAGTGGCCAGCACGGCGCGGTGCTGGTGGCGGATCATCTCCAGAGCGGCAGCGACGTCCATGGTCGAGCAGGCTACCGAGACCGCCGACGCGTCGCTCCGCCTCCGGAGCCACGTGGCCCGGGCGACGTCACGCGGCCTGGGTAGGATCGCTCCCCGTGAAGAGCACCATGCAGGACGCCCCGCTCCTCGTGAGCGGGATCCTCCGCCACGGCCAGCGTGTCTATGGCGACAGCCTGGTCGTGACCGTCCAGGCCGACGGCTACCGGCAAGCCACCTTCGCCCAGGTGGCGGCCCGGGCCGAGCAGCTGGCCAAGTCCCTGGGCCGCCTCGGGATCGGGGAGGGGGACCGGGTCGGGACCTTCATGTGGAACGACCAGGAGCACCTCGAGGCCTATCTGGGGGTTCCCTCGGCCGGCTACGTCCTGCACACGCTGAACATCCGGCTCTTCCCCGAGCAGCTGGCCTATGTGGTGAACCACGCCGAGGACAGGGTGGTGATCGTGGATGCCTCGATCGCCATGCTCTTCGCCCGTGTGCGCGACCTGTGCAAGACGGTCGAGCACGTGATCCTCGTGGGAGGTCAGGCCGAGGGGCTGGGGGAGACCCTGGCCTACGAGGAGCTGCTGGCGGGGGAGGAGCCGGGGATGGACTGGCCCGAGCTCGACGAACGCTCGGCCGCGGCCATGTGCTACACGAGCGGCACCACCGGCGACCCCAAGGGCGTGGCGTACTCGCACCGCTCCACCTTCCTGCACTCGATGAGCGGCCTGAGCGCCAACGGTTGCGGGGCATCGGAGAACGACCGGGTGCTGGCCATCGTGCCCATGTTCCACGCCAATGCCTGGGGCATTCCCTACACCGCCTACCTGGCCGGGACCGACTTGATCATGCCTGAGCGGTTCCTCCAGGCCGAGCCGCTGGCCCGCATCTTCAAGGATCAGCGCCCCACCCTGTCGCTCGGGGTGCCCACCATCTGGAACGACCTTCTGCACTACTCGGAGAACCACCCCGTCGACCTGTCCTCGGTGCGCATGCTCACGGCCGGGGGGGCCGCCGTTCCCCGATCGCTCATCGACGCCTACGGGGACCGCTTCGGAGTGGAACTGCTCCAGGGCTGGGGCATGACCGAGACGAGCCCTGTGGTGGCGCTGGCCCGTCCGCCCAAGGGCGTCCCGCCCGAAGAGGCGATGGACTATCGGACCAAGGCGGGCCGGGTGCTGGCCGGCAGCGAGGTCCGGATCGTGGACGAGGAGGGCAACGTCCTGGGAAACGACGGCACCGCCATCGGCGAATTCGAGGTACGCGGCCCGTGGATCACCGGCTCCTACTACGGCGACGCCACCCCCGAGCGCTTCCACGACGGGTGGCTGCGCACCGGCGACGTCGGGACCCTCGACACCAAGGGGTTCATGACCATCTCGGATCGCACCAAGGACGTCATCAAATCCGGCGGCGAGTGGATCTCGTCGGTCGACCTCGAGAACGAGGTCATGGCCCATCCCGGCGTGTACGAGGCGGCCGTGGTGGGTGTGCCCGACGAGCGCTGGGACGAGCGTCCGCTGGTCGTGGTGGTTCGCTGTGAGGGGGCCGAGACCGGTGCCGCCGAGCTGGTGGAGTTCCTCACCCCCCGGGTGGCCCGCTGGTGGTTGCCCGAGCGCTGGGCCTTCGTCGACGAGCTGCCCAAGACTTCGGTGGGCAAGTTCGACAAGAAGGCGCTTCGGAACAAGGTGGCCGAAGGCGACCTCGACATCGAAACCATCGAGGTACCCCGCCCTCCGGGGCGCTCCTCTCGAGCGGACTGACCGAGAGGTCCGCCCCGGTGAGCCTCGAGGAGCTGGCCGAGCGCCTGTCGGCCATCGCCGAGGAATTGGGCGACCTGGCCCTCGACCGCCTCCGACAGGCGTCGGACGAGGTGAACACCGACGGCGCCCCCGACCCGGCCCTGCTGGCCGAGGAGCGTCGGTTCACCCGGGCCCGGCGGGCGGTGGAGAAGGCGGCCGTCCTGCTCGAGGAGCGTCGGCCAGTCGATTGAGGGCGTCGATGAGCTCCCGCAGCCGCCCGTAGTGGATGCGGTCGAAGCGAAATGCCAGCCGGGGCAGCTCGAGATGGTCGTGATCGGAGCGCTCGGGGGCCAGGGGCTTGGCCGGCCTGATCAATCCGCTGACCACGATGTCCGAGAAGCGCCGATTGAGCTCGGCCAACTGCGAGCGCGTGGGCGCCTGCTGCATGCGCATCACGAGGAGATCGCCCACCCATCGACAGGAGTGATAATTGCGGTAGTACCCGAGCAGCTCGTTGGCCGCCTGATCGACGTCGGCGGTGACGCGGTACAGGGCGTGATCCTCTACCGACACCAGACCCCTGGCTGTCACCTGCTCGTCCACGAAGCGCTGCCATCCCCTCCAATAGGTGCCGTCGGGCACGTCGAGCAACACCAAAGGGGCGGGCTGGGCCTTTCCCGTCTGCAGCAGGGTGAGCAGCTCGAAGGCTTCGTCCAAGGTGCCGAAGCCTCCGGGGAGCACGGCGTAGGCGTCGGACTCCTTGATGAGCATGAGCTTGCGGGTGAAGAAGTAGCGCATTTCCACGAGCTTCGGGTCCTGGGCGATGAAGGGGTTGGCTCCCTGTTCGTGGGGAAGGCGGATGTTGACCCCCAGCGAGTTCTGCCGGCCGGCGCCCTCGGTGGCCGCCTCCATGATCCCCGGGCCGGCACCCGTCACCACCATCCACCCGGCACCTGCGATGCGCTCGGCCAGCGAGCGGGCCTGGCGGTACAGCGGGTCCTCGGCCAGGGTGCGGGCCGAGCCGAAGAAGGTCACCTTCATGCCGCGTCGATAAGGGCGGAACACCCGGAAGGCCTCGGCCATCTCGGCCAGCGCTGCCGAGGCCAGCTTGAGGTCGAGGGCGTCGGTGTGCTCGTGGGCCATGTGCACCAGGGTGCCCAAGATGGCCCGGTACAGGTCGTGGCGCTCGGTGATACCCAAGTTGTCGAGGAAATGCTCGACCAGAGCGGTGCGCCCGGGGTCGAGCTCCTCTTCGGGGGTGATGGTCTCCACCCCGGCCGAGTCGGCGGCCAGGGGCGGCACCGGCGCCGGGTCGTCTGCGGCCGAGCCGGTCACGAAGTGCTCAACAGGGCGCCGGGACGCGGCCGTACAACGTGGTGCGCTGCTCCAGGCGACGCCCCAGCGGTCGGGTCACGGCACGGAAGGCGTCCTCGTCCATACGCTGGCCGTGGGCGGCGCCGGCGGCCCGGGAGATGTTCTCGTCCATGAGGGTGCCCCCCAGGTCGTTGGCCCCGGCCTGCAGGGCCTGGGCGACGCCGGCCAGGCCCATCTTGACCCAGCTCACCTGGACGTTGTCGATGGCTCCGGCGTAGGCGATACGGCCTACGGCGTGCATGAGCAGGGCCTCGCGGAACGTCGGACCGCGCCGGGCCCGGCGCTGCAGGTAGATGGGCGTGGCCATGTGCACGAAGGGAAGGGGGACGAACTCGGTGAACCCACCCGTCTCGTGCTGCAGGTCGCGGGTCCGCACCAAATGCCGGGCCCACGACCGTGGGTGCTCGACGGCGCCGAACATGATTGTGACGTTCGAGCGCAGCCCCACGGCATGGGCGGTGCGATGGGCTTCCAGCCACTCCTCGGTGTCGATCTTGTCCGGGCACAGCACGGCGCGCACCTCGTCGTCGAGGATCTCCGCCGCTGTGCCCGGCAGGGTGGCCAGACCCGCCTCCTTGAGCCGGGTCAGGTACTCGACCAGGGGGACACCGAGGCGCCGGGCGCCTTCGGTCACCTCCAAGGCGGTGAACCCGTGGATGTGGATGCGCTCGGAGGCGGCTCGCACGGCCGAGATCACCTCGAGGTAGTAGTCGCCGTCGAAGTTGGGGTGGATGCCCCCCTGCAGGCACACCTCGGTGGCGCCGCTGTCTTCAGCCTGGCGCACCCGCGTCGTGATCTCCTCCAGTTCGAGCAGGTAGGGCGCGCCACGCAGGTTGAGCGAGAGCGGCCCTTTGGAGAAGGCGCAGAAGCGGCACTTGAAGGTGCACACGTTGGTGTAGTTGATGTTGCGGTTGGCGACGAAGGTGACCACGTCGCCCGCCGTGCGCCTCCGCAGCTCGTCGGCCAGCTCCAACAGGGCGTACATCTCGGGACCCCGGGCCGAGAAGAGCACGGTGATCTCGTCCTCGCCCGGCTCCTGGCCGAGCTCGACCCCGGTCAACACCTCCGAAACGGCACCGCCCTGCCAAGTGGCGCCACCGCCATCGAGCCGAGCGACGGGTGTGGCCGCCGGCCGGGGGAGCAGTGCCGGAGGCGCCGAGGTCCCGCCCGAGCACCACGGATGGTCGCGCCCGAGTCCCTCGGCGTCCGAGCGGTCGAGCACGGCGAAGCGCATGTCGGGATGGAGCCAGCGCTCGGCACGGGCGGCGAACTCGGGGTAGACGGTGAGCCGGGGGGCCAAACCCAGCCCGGCTTCCTCCGTGGCCCGGCGCAGGACCTCGACAGCCGGCCAGGCCCGTTCAGGATTGACGTGATCGGCGGTGACGGGTGAGACCCCGCCCCAGTCGTCGATGCCCGAGTCGAGCAGGGGCCGCAGGTCGTCGGACAAATTGGGTGGGGCCTGCAGATGGATCTCGGCCGGCAACAGGAGGCGGGCCACGGCGATCGTCCACCACAGCTCCTCGTCCGGACACGACGGGTGCTGGGCCATGGCCGTGCCCGCCTTGGGCAGGAAGTTCTGGACGATGACCTCTTGGACGTGTCCGAAGCGGCGATGGCACCGGGCGATGGCCTCCAGGGCCCGCAGCCGCTCTGGTCGTGAGTCGCCGATGCCCACGAGGACCCCGGTGGTGAAGGGGACCGACTGCTGCCCGGCGGCCTCCAGTGTGGCCAGGCGTCGTTCGGGAGCCTTGTCCGGGGCCAGGCGGTGGCACTCGAGCCCGGCGTCGAGGCTCTCGAGCATCATTCCCTGGCTGGCCGTGACCGGCCGCAGGGCCGACAGCTGCCGGGCGTCGAGGGCCCCGGCATTGGCGTGAGGGAGCAGGCCCGTGCGGTCGCGCACCAAGGCGCACATCTCGGCCAGATACGACAGCGTCGAGTCCACCCCCTGGTCGACCAGCCACTTCCGGGCAGACGGGTAGCGGTCCTCGGGAGCCTCGCCCAAGGTGAACAGAACTTCGTGGCAGCCGGCCGCCCCTCCGGCCTGGGCGATGGCCAGGACCTGGTCGGGCGACAGGTAGGGAGCCGACAAGCGCGCCGGCGGCTGGGCGAAGGTGCAGTAGCCACAGCGGTCGCGGCACAACTGGGTCAGGGGCACGAAGACCTTGGGCGAGAAGGTGACGCGGGTGCCGTGGGCGCGCCGGCGGACCGAGCGCGCCTCGGCCTGCAGCTCCTTCAACGGGGCGCCCAGTAGCTCCGCCTGGTCCACGGGGTCACACTATCGGCGCCCTCAGCTGCCCATGGGTGCCGCGGCGACCCGGTCGCCGTCAGCGGTCGTGGCCCGATCCGGCGGCGTCGGGGTCGACCAGCCACACCACACGACCGGCCCGCACGTTGGCGGCAGGGAGGTCCTGACCGGCGCAGATCCGGGCCAAGGCGTCGTGCTTCTCCTCGGAAACCACCGTGAACGCGGCCAGGCGGGCGCGGGCGATGCCGGCCAGGGTGAGGGTCATCCGGCTATGGGGATTGCGACCGTGGGGATCCTCGGAGCACGCCACCCACTGGTCGTCGCCGGCATCGAGGGCCGGCGAATCGGGGAACAGGGAGGCGGTGTGGCCGTCGGGGCCGAGGCCCAGGTGCACCAGATCGGGGGCGGACATGCGGCGCAGCAGGCCTTCGTAGGCTTCGGGCCCGGCGGAACAGGACATGGGATGGAACGACCCGACGCCGCCCACCCGGTCCAAGAGCGCCTCTCGCACCAGGCGCTGGTTGGCGTCGGGATCGTCGGGGCCGACACAGCGCTCGTCGCCCATGAGGACGTCGACCACCGCCCAGTCGAGCGCCTCGGCGGCCAACCGTTCGTAGCACCGTCGGGCGGTGGGTCCGCCCGACAGCGTCAGCACGAAGCGGCGCCCCGGGCGGGTGGCGAAGGTGTCGGCCACCAGGCGGGCGAAGGCGCCGGGTACGTCCTCGGTCACCTCCAGCTCGCCGAAGGGCGGGTTCAGGGATCGCGCCACTGTCGCAGGTCGCGGGCCAGCAACAGGTCGGCCTCGTGCGGGCCCCACGTCCCCGCCGCGTAGTGCGACAGCGGGCTGTCCTCCTCGGCCCAGGCCTCGAGCAGGGGGTCCACGATCTGCCAGGCCCGCTCCACCTCGTCGGTGCGGACGAAGAGGGTGGGGTCGCCGATCATCACGTCGTGCAGCAGCCGCTCGTAGGCGTCGGCCGTGACCCCGGGAAAAGCCTCGGTGTAGGAGAAGTCCATGCCCACCGACCGCAGCCGAAACTCCTCGCCCGGCACCTTGGCGCCGAAGATGAGAGAGATCCCTTCGTCGGGCTGGATGCGCATGAGCAGTGAGTTGGGCCTCAGGTCGCGAGCCAGGTTGGCGCCGAAGGCCAGGTGGGGCACCCGGTGGAACTGCAAGGTCACCTCGGTGGCCCGTTTTTCCAGGCGCTTGCCCGTCCGCACGTACACGGGCACCCCGGCCCAGCGCCAGTTGTCCACGGCCAGCTTGAGGGCCACATAGGTCTCGGTGTCGCTCTGGGGGTCGACCCCCTCCTCCTGGCGGTAACCGGGTACCGGTTGCCCGCCGATGGTGCCCGCCGTGTACTGGCCGCGCACGGCCATGGAGGCGACGGCGTCCACTTCGGGCAGCATCACCGCCCGCAGCAGCTTCACCTTCTCGTCGCGGATGCCCTGGGCGTCGACTGCCGAAGGGGGCTCCATGAGGGTCAGGGCCAGAACTTGCATGACGTGGTTCTGGACGATGTCGCGCAAGGCCCCGGCCTTCTCGTAGAAACCACCACGGTGTTCGACACCGAGGTCCTCGGCCACCGTTATCTGGACGCTGTCGACGTAACGACGGTTCCACACCGGCTCGAAGATGGCGTTGGCGAAGCGGAGGGCGAGAACGTTCTGGACAGTCTCCTTGCCCATGTAGTGGTCGATCCGGTAGATCTGCGACTCGTCGAAGGCGGCGTGCAGGGCCTGGTCCAATTCCTTGGCGCTCTGGAGATCGTGCCCGTAGGGCTTCTCCACCACCAGGCGGGAGAAGGAGCCGCCCGGACCCGGTACGTTGGCGCCGTGGTCGGCCAGGCCCTGAGCTACCACCCCGAAGAGATCGGGCACGGTGGCCAGGTAGTACACCCGGTTGCCACCGGTACCGGCCGTGCGGTCCAGTTCGCCGAGCACCGTCTCCAGCTCGCTGAAGGTATCGGGGTGGCCGTACTCGCCGGCCACGTACCTGAAGGTGGACACCAGCTTCTGCCACGAAGGGCTGTGGTCACCGGCAGCTCGGGCGGCTGCTTGCCGGAAGTCGTCGTCCTTCCACTCGGTACGAGCCACCCCCACCACGGCGAAACCTTCGGGCAAGGCCCCGTGCTCCTCCAGGGCGGCGATCGCCGGGAGCAACTTGCGGGCGGTGAGGTCGCCCGAGGCGCCGAACACCACCAGGGCATGGCCCGGGGGCCGGCTCACGCGGTCGAGCTCGTGCCGATGGTGGGCGACGCCCGGGTGCCGGTGCTCGGCACCGAGCTGGTCGGCAGTGGCCGGAGGTCCGCTCACGACCGGGTGCTCCCGCCGTCGGCTTCGCTGCGCACGGCATGACCGCCGAATTGATTGCGCAGAGCGGCCAGGAGCTTGTCGGCAAAGGAGTCGGGTTGGCGCGACGAGAACCGGGCGAACAGCGAGGTGGCGATGACGGGGGCCGCCACGGCACGGTCGATGGCCTCCATGGCCGTCCAGCGCCCCTCACCGGAGTCGACCACGTACCCCTCGATCTTCTCGAAACCGGCCTCGGGGCGCAGCGCCCGCTCGGTCAACTCGAGCAGCCACGAGCGCACCACCGACCCGTAGCGCCAGATAGAGGCGATCTGGTGAAGGTCGAGGGAGAATTCGTCCGCCTTGCTCATGATCTCGAAGCCCTCGGCGTAGGCCTGCATGAGGCCGTACTCGATGCCGTTGTGCACCATCTTGACGAAGTGGCCGGCCCCCACCGGTCCCACATGGGCGTACCCACCCTCGGGGGCCAGCGCCAACAGGGCGGGCTCGCACACCTTGACCGCCTCGGCGGTGCCGCCCACCATGAGGCAGTAGCCCTCGGTCAGCCCCCACACCCCACCCGAGGTTCCGGCGTCGACGAAGCCGATGCCCTTGTCGGCCAGGGCGGCGGCGGTGGGGCCGGCCTCCTTGTAGTTGGAGTTGCCCCCGTCGATCACCACGTCGCCTCGCGACAGCAGCCCCTTCAAGGTGTCGATGGTGCCGGTGGTGGCCGGGCCGGCCGGGACCATCACCCACACTGCCCGGGGCGGGTGCAAGGCGGCGACCAGCTTCTCGAGGGTCTCGGCCGGACTGGCACCGTGGGCGGCCACCGCCTGGCGAGCTTCGGCCGACAGGTCGAAGGCCACCACCTGGTGTCCCTTGTCGATCAGGCGCTGGGACATGTTGGCGCCCATCTTCCCCAGCCCCACCATGCCGATCTGCATGTCGCCTCCTCAGGAGATCTCGGCCAGCTCGTCCACCGCCACCCGCAGCACCCGCCGCCCGTGAGCCACGAGGCTCCGGTGGTCGCCGGCGGACTGGGCGGCGATGAGGGTGCCGAAGTCGTAGCCCTTTGTGGGGATGGCCACGTCGGGGCCGGGCCGGCGCCACACGATCTGCACGCACAGGACCGTGTTGGGGCCGCCTTTGTGCAGCTGGCCCGTGGAGTGCAGGAAACGGGGCCCGTACCCGGCGGTGACGGCCATTCCTCCCAGATGGTCGCGCACCGCCCGGCGCAGCGCCTCCAGGGAGGCGTCCTGCCCGTAGGGGACATAGGCCTGCAACGACACGTAGTCGCCCTGGTGGGCGTTCTCCTCCAGCCACGGCAGCACCCGGTCGGCAGGGGCATCGGCGATCTCGGGCAGGGGGAGCGATTCCAGCATGTCGTTGGTGTTCTTCTTGGACTCGGCCACGTTGGGCTCGTCGAAGGGGTCGATGCCGAGGACGTGCCCGCAGATGGCCACGGCCAGCTCGAAGCGGTAGAACTGCTCGGCCACGTCGGCGGCGTCCGACAGGTGGACCGGCACCACGTGGCGGTCGCCTCCTTCCTCTGGTGCCGTGGTCGGCACCGGGATGCAACCGGTGCCCTGCTTGCCGGTCGATTCGGCGATGAGCTGTTCGACCCACAGGCCGAAGGCGGCGAAAGGCTCGGGCACCACCACGGTCACCTTGTCTCGTCCCGCCCTGGCCTCTTCACCCATGGTCATGCCCAGGGCGACGGCTTCGACGGGGTCCGCGTCCAGCGCTCGACGGCACAGGGCGGCGACGTCGTAGCCCATCAAGGCGGCGGGGACCATGCCGAAATAGGAGAGAACCGAGTAACGGCCGCCTATGTCGGGGGGGTTCAGGAAACAGCGCCGGAATCCCCGTTCGGCGGCCAGGGTGGCGAGCGGGGTACCGGGATCGGTGATGGCGGCATAGCGGTTCGGGTCGGCCATCTGCCCCCAGGCATGGTCGAACAGCACGTTGGGCTCGAGGGTGGTTCCGGACTTGGACGAGACGAGCACGAAGGCATCGGACAGGTCGACCTCCGCCACCGTGCGCGGGTGGGTGGTGTCGCAGACCACGAGCTCGCGTCCCGACGTCGCTGCCCCGGCGGTGTGGCGCACGGCTTGGAGCACGGCCGGCCCCAGGGACGATCCGCCCATGCCCAGCAGGACCACGGTGGACTGGTCGATTCCGGCGGCCCAGCGGGCCAGGTCCGCCGCTTCGGCCTCCATGCGCTCGGGCACCTGCAACCAGCCCAGGCGCTGGGCCGACACGTTGCCCGCCGGCCACAACCCGGCGTCGCGGTTGCGCAGCGCTTGGAGCAGGGCAGCGGCGTCGTCGTCCACGGCGTCCACCTACTTCCCGCCCGACACGGCGCCCGCTTTGTCCGACAGCGCCTGGAGCAACTCGTC
>JASHZK010000103.1 GCA_030042575.1 Acidimicrobiales bacterium | reverse complement strand
CCAAGGTGGCCGCCCTGGAGTTCGCCTCTGCCGGCGTGCGAGTCAATTCGGTGCACCCCGGTTATGTCGGTGGGACCAAGATGCTCAGCGCCGAAAACCTGGGCGTGGAATTCACCGATGTTCGTGATGTGAAGCTGATCCCTCTCAAGCGTATGGGAAACCCTGAGGACGTCGCCGATCTCGTGCGATTCCTGATCTCCGACGAAAGCCGTTATTGCACGGGGGCCGAGTTCGTGATCGACGGAGGACTCACGGCGGCGGTACCGGGAACGACGGGGACCTGAGGCCGCTGGCCGTTCGAGAGGTCCAGGGGGGCAGGCGCAGTGGCTGGTTCGATGGTCATGCTCCTCGGAGGTCCCGCCGCCTGAATACCAGTCCCCCGACGAGGGCGGCGGCCGCCCCGATGCCCAACATGACGCCGTTCGCCACCCAGTCCGGGGGCACGCTGGGAGCCGAGGCCATGTGGTGGAACACCGAGGTATCGAGGGCCCAGTGGCTCACGGTCCCGAACCCGCCGACGATGACGACGAGCAGCGACCAGACCAGGGCGCCATAGACGACGACGGCCGTGGCCCGAGGGAGTATGCCCAGGGTCAGCACACCGATTCCGAGAATGAAGATCGCCGGAGGCACGAGGTTCACGCCGGCCAGGAGCAGGCTGGTGAAGGGCAATCCCGTGTGCTGGCTCGCCGCTCCGAGCCATCCCGACACGCCTGCCCCCACACCGCCGAGCGTCAAGGCCATGACCGCCACCGCCATTCGCCCGCCCAGCCAACCACTGCGGGACACCGGGCGTGCCAAGAAGTTGTCGAGGGTGCCGTCGGACTCCTCGGAACGGGCGGCGGTGACCTGACCGGCGGCGAAGAAACCGATCAGGACGGCCTCGACGAGGAAGCTCACGCCGAGAGCGGCGTCGGCGCCGGTGCCCGTCGTTCCCAACTTGGACAACACCTCTTGGACCGAACCCGAGATGGTTGTCCCCGTCGATTTGGCGATCAGCCCGTAGAGAAAGGCGGAGAGGCCGATGGCCACCCACCAGCCGATGATCGGCGCTCGCTGCACTCGGACCACCAGGCCGCTCGGTCCGTAGAGCAGGGCCACATGGGCTTCGGCGTGGTCCCGGTCGGCCACCATGCTCGCCCCGGCGTCGCGCCTGCCGGCCAGGTACACGGCGAGGGCGCAAAGGACTGCCACGAAGGCGGCGATGGGGAGCAGGGCCAGCGGTTGGGGCGAGATGATCGGTCGGAGCTCTTCCACCCATCCGAGGGGGGAGGCCCAGATCAGCCCGTGGAGACCCACCCCGGCGTCGGCGACGAGACGCACGCCGTAGCTGACCCCGAGGAACACCGCCGCCCACGAGGCGGCCCGGCGCCGGGTGGCCGCCAGCTGGCTGGTCACGGCGCCGACGGCGAGGAACATGGCCGCGGTGGCCACCGTGGCCACCGAGAAGTAGAGCGACGGACCGACGCCGATCCCCACGCTTGCCTGGCGGCCCGACAGCACGGTGATGACGGCCGTGACCGCCCAGAGAGCGGCCAGGCCGGTGCCGAGACCGACGATCACCTGAGCCGTCGCCCGCCGCTGCGTGGTGCGCCCACACAGGAGCAGGTCCCATCGCCCGCTGCCCTCCTCTCCCCGCAACAGCCTGGTACTCGTGAGCAGGCCCCACACGGCGCCGAGGACCATGAGCGTCATGGAGATCTTGAAGACGGTGAACCCGCCGACGCTCTGGAGCCGGGGGGCGGGTCCGAAGAGGGCGCTCATGGCTTTGCTGGCGCCATAGGTGGCGGCCAGGGCGTCACGCTGGGCTGCCGTCTTGTAGATCCGCCCATAGGTGATCTCCGACGAGGCGATGGCGATGCCGAAGATGTAGCCCCATAGGATCCCCGAGCGCACGGCTCGGCGCGTGCTCAATCCGGCGACGAGGAAGGCCGGTGACCCACGGGCGCCCACCGGCGCCGTGATCCGAGCCCTGATCCCGAGATCAGCCTGCATGGCCGTCGGCTCCGTACTGAGCGAGAAACAGCTCTTCGAGTGAAGGCTCGTGGCTGAGCAGCTCGGTCACTCCGGCCGAGGCCAGGACCTTCACCAACGGCTCGACCGATCCACGGACCTGGCAGCGGACGGTCGGACCGTCGACTTCCACGGCGCTGACCCCGGGGACGGCGGAGAGGTCGGGCACCGTCCGGTCGAACCTGGCCTCGACGGTCAGCGCGCTCAGGTGACGCATCTCGGCCAACGTCCCCATCTCGATCAGCCTGCCCTGGCGCAAGATGGCTACCCGGTCGCACAGGGCTTCCACCTCACTCATGACGTGGGAGGAGAGGAACACGGTCTGTCCCCGGTCCTTGGCCTCTTGGACGCAGTGGCGGAAGACCTGTTCCATCAAGGGATCGAGCCCACTGGTGGGCTCGTCGAGCACGAGCAGGTCCGGACGGACCATCAAGGCGGCGATGAGGACGACTTTCTGGCGGTTCCCCTTCGAGTAGGCCCTTACCTTCTTGGTCGGATCGAGGTCGAACCGGTCGATCAAGGCGCCCCGGTAGGGCTCGTCGACATGACCGTGGACACGCCCGAGCAGAGACAGGGTCTCCGCACCGGTGAGCGACGGCCACAGGTTGGCCTCCCCGGTCACGAAGGCCAGCCGGCGATGGGCCCGCACCGGCTGGCGCCGGCAGTCGAGACCGAAGATCTCCGCTCGCCCTTCGGTGGGGCGACTCAGCCCCAGGAGCAGGCGGATCGTGGTCGTCTTGCCCGCCCCGTTGGGTCCGAGATAGCCGACCACCTCGCCCCGGGGGACTTCCAGGTCCAGGTGGTCCAGGGCCACGACGTCGCCGAAGCGCTTCGAGAGGCCTTCTGTGCGCAGGGCCGTATCCGACATGTGCGGGCCGCCTCCAGGAATACGGGTTGGGTCAGCTGGTCAGGACTTCGCGGAGCTCTTCTAGCGACTCGTGCATGAGCGGTAGGAGGCCGCCGGGGTCGTCCTGGGCGATCCAGCGAGCAAAGGCCAGGTGGAAGATCTGTACTCCGGTATAGGCGGCCAGCGCCGCTCGGCCGGCCTCGATGCCGCGCTCTTCGAGGGCCGCCGCCACCGAGGACGCCAGCTTCTCCAACTTGATCAGCTCGCGCTCTTGCAGTTCGGGGTTGGCGGCGATGATCCGGGCCCGGATCTTGGCGAACGAATGGCGTTCGGTGAACACCTCGGCCACGGCGGCGAAGCCTGCCTCCATCGCCACCATCGCCCCACAGCCCTTGGGCGCCCCGGTCACGGCGTTCACCCACAGTCGTTCCAGCTCGCCGGCCCCGCTGAAGAGCACCTCGCGCTTGTCGGAGAAGTAGCGGAAAAAGGTGCGTCTCGTCAGGCCGGCGCTGGCGGCCAGGTCGGCAACGGTCGTGTCCTCGTAGCCCTGTCGATCGAACAGCACCAGGGCCGCCTCGATCAGTCGCCCGTCGGCATCCGGCTTCCAGCGCGACATGACGGCCCCAGCATACCTGGCGATGGCACCCGGTGACATGACCATGGTAGGGTGATGGCACCAAGTGACATCCGGGATCGAGAACGAGATCGAGAAGAGGAGTCCGCTCATGCGCGTGTTCGTCACCGGCGCCTCGGGCCACATCGCCTCCGCCGTCATCCCCGAACTGCTCGACCACGGGCACCAGGTCGTCGGCCTGGCCCGCTCCGAGCGGTCGGCCGCTGCGGTGGCCGCCCTCGGTGCCGAGGTCCGAGCCGGCGACCTCGATGACCTCGGCGGGCTGAGGACGGCGGCGATCGAGTCCGACGGTGTCATCCACCTGGCCTTCAAGCACGAAGCCATGCGAAGTGGCGACTTCCTCGCGGCGGTGAGCGCCGACGCCGCCGCCGTCGAGGCCATGGGAGAGGCCTTGGCCGGGACGGGCAAGCCCTTCGTCAGCACCGGTGGCACGTTGATGCTGGCCATGGGCGGGATCACCGGTCGGGCCGGCACGGAGCAGGACGTGATCCCCGGAGGGCTGCGAGTGGACGCCGAGAACACCGTGATCGCCCTGGCCGAGGCGGGCGTGCGCTCCTCGGTGATCAGGCTGGCCCCGATGGTGCACAGCGACCTGGACCACCACGGCTTCACCGTGGCGCTGATCGGCTTCGCCCGGGAGCACGGCCACAGCGCCTTCGTCGGTGACGGCGCCAACCGCTGGCCGGCGGCCCACACCCGCGACATCGCCGTGCTCTACCGCCTGGCCCTGGAGAAAGCACCGGCCGGGTCGCGCCTGCACGGCGTGGGGGACCGGGGCATCCCGTTCGCGACGATCGCCGAGACGATCGCCGCCGAGCTCGGCCTGCCGACCAAGAGCGTGACCGCCGACGAGGCCGCCGACCACCTCGGTTTCCTCGGCTTTTTGGCCCAGCTCGACAACCCAACCTCGAATACGCTCACCCGCCAGGCGCTCGACTGGGAGCCGACCCACCCCGGCTGGATCGAGGACCTGGAGGCGGGCCACTACTTCGCTCGGACGACGGCGCCCTGATCAGGCCGGGGAGTCCCTCCCACGGCGACCCGGCTCCGACAGACCGGGCCGGGGCGAAGGGCCTGTGCCCCCCGAGGGATGCAACGCTTCGGGGATGAGGCCAAGCTGGGGGCTGTGACACCGGCCCGTGCCAGAAGGCGCGATCTCCCGGCCGACGAAGCGAAGCTGCTCGACCTTTGGTGGCGGGCGGCCAACTACCTGTCGGTGGGGCAGATCTACCTGCTCGACAATCCGCTCCTGCGGGCCCCGCTGCGGCCCGAGCACGTGAAGCCGAGGCTGCTCGGCCATTGGGGCACCACTCCCGGCCTCAACTTCCTCTACGTGCATCTCAACCGTGTCATCCGCCACCGAGACCTCGACGCCATCTACGTCATGGGGCCCGGACACGGTGGACCAGCGGCTCTGGCCAATGCCTATCTGGAGGGCACCTACAGCGAGGTCTACCCGCACGTCGGCCGGGACGAAGCGGGCCTGAGGGCCCTGTTTCGCCAATTCTCCTTTCCGGGAGGCGTTCCCTCCCACGTCGCTCCGGAGACGCCCGGATCGATCCACGAAGGCGGCGAGCTCGGCTACTCCCTGGCTCACGCCTACGGCGCCGCCTTCGACAACCCCGGCCTGCTCGTGGTCTGCGTCGTGGGTGACGGCGAGGCGGAGACCGGACCGCTGGCCACCGGCTGGCACGGGAACAAATTCCTCAATCCGGCCACCGACGGGGCGGTGCTGCCCATCCTCCATCTGAACGGCTACAAGATCGCCAATCCGACCATCCCGGCCCGCATCGGCGACGACGAGCTCACCAGGCTCCTCCAGGGCTACGGGCACCGCGTGCACTGGGTGTCGGGTGACGACCCGGCGTCGATGCACCGGGCCATGGCCGCCACCCTCGACACCGTCGTCGAGGAGATCGCCGCCATCGGGCACGGCGACCGAGGCGACGGTGCCAGCGGCCGGCCGCGGTGGCCCATGATCGTCCTGCGAACCCCCAAGGGCTGGACCGGACCCAAGGAGGTCGACGGGCTTCCGACCGAGGGCACGTGGCGGTCCCACCAGGTGCCCCTGGCCGAGGTGCGCACCAATCCCGAGCACCTGGCCGCCTTGGAGGATTGGCTCCGCAGTTACCGGCCCGAGGAGCTCTTCGACGAGGCGGGGACACCGAGAGCGGATCTCGCCGAGCTGGCTCCCTCCGGACAGCGCCGGATGAGCGCCAATCCCCACGCCAACGGCGGCCTGCTCCTCCACGACCTGGTCTTGCCCGACTTCCGCCATTACGCGGTGGAGGTGGTGAAGCCGGCTACGCAGACCTCGGAGGCGACCAGGGTGCTCGGTACCTACCTTCGCGACGTGATCAGGGCCAACCCCACCTCGTTCCGG
>JASHZK010000102.1 GCA_030042575.1 Acidimicrobiales bacterium | reverse complement strand
GCCCTCCTCGGCCGTATGGCCGCCCAGCGCGCCACCTTGCTGGCCGCCTTGGAGTCCGAAGGACTCCTGCGACGCAACGCCGCCGTGGCCATGCCGGCCGTCCCCCTGGTGGTGGGGCTGGTGGCCAGCCCCGGCACCGAGGGTTTCGACGATTTCCTGGGTCAGCTGCGGGGCTCGGGCATGGCCTTCACCGTCCTGCTGTCGCCCGTTCAGGTCCAAGGAGCCCGCGCTCCGGCTTCGATCGCCAGCGGGTTGGCCACCGTCTCCCGGACCGCGTGTGACCTCACCGTCCTGGTGCGGGGGGGAGGAGCCAAGGCCGATCTGGCCGCCTTCGACACCGAGATCGTGGCCCGCGCCATCTGCTCGCACCCGGTGCCGGTGTGGACAGGCATCGGTCATACCGGCGACCAATCGGTGGCCGACGTCGTGGCCGGTCGCAGTTTCGTCACTCCCACCGAATGCGGCCAGGAGCTGGTTCAGGCCGTGGGAACCTTCGCCAACCGGGTCGTGGGTCGGAGCCGCCATCTGTGCCGGGCGGCTCGAGCGGTGGTCGACGACAACCAGACCGGCCACCGCCACGCCCGTCAGCGCCTGGCCGGTGCTGCTCGCTCCCAGGTCCATCGCCATGCCGCCAGGGCGGAGGGGAAGGCTCTACGCGTCGGACTTCAGGCTCGGCGCCACCTCGATGCGGCCGCCGCCGGCCTGGAGCGGCGCAGCGACAGGCTGGCCCCGCTGTCGCTGGGCGCCCTCCGACGCGAGGATCAGCGCCTGGCCTCATTGGTCCGGCTCCTGAGCGCTTTTGACGTGAAGCGCCAGCTCGAGCGGGGCTACACCCTCACCTTCGACGCCAGCGGCCGCGTGGTGCGTTCGGCCGCCGCCCTTGGTGCCGGAGACCGGCTGCTCACCCGCTTTGGCGACGGCACGGCGCGCTCTGTCGTCGAGGAAGCGTCTGTCTCCTCGCCATCCGCCGACGACGGGACCAGCCGTGAGCAGTGCTGACCAGACCGGCGGGCGAAGGGCGCGGGCCACATCCAAGTCCGCCGGGCGCAAGGACGAGCCGGTCCCCGTCAGCGAGCTGAGCTACACCGAGGCCAGCGGTGAGCTCGACGCCATCGTGGCGTTCTTCGAAGAGCGCGAAGTCGATGTGGACCAACTGGTAGCGCGGCTGGAACGAGCCACCACCATCGTGGACGAGCTCGACCGGCGTCTCCGTCAGACGCGCATGCACGTAGAGGAGCTGGTGCCCCGCCTGGAGGCGGCCGCTCGGGAGGTGTCCACGCCGGCCGCTGGCGCCGAGGCCGCAGCCGACGAAGCAGGACAGGACCAAGCAGGACAAAAGGAGACAGGACAGGGCGAATCGGTGGAGAGCTTCGACGACGACCTCGAGGTCTGGGCCGAGCACGACGACGACGGATACGAGCGGGGACTCCGCTCCGACCGGCCGCTGTTCTGACGCCGGAGAGTTGGTCCATGCCCCGTTACGCCTTGAGCGCCGTGGGCGCCGATCGTCCGGGGATCGTGGCCGGAGTCTCCGGAGCACTGGTCGACCTGCAGGGAAACCTCGAGGACTCGACCATGACCATCCTGCAGGGTCACTTCGCCATCTTGCTGGTGGTGTCCATGCCGCCCGAAGTGACCGCCCGATCCCTTGAGTCGGCCCTTGCCCCCGTGGCCGAGGAATTCGGGCTCGTGCTCTCGGTGCGGCCGTTGGCCGACGAGCAGGCGACTCCGGCGCAGGCGGCACCGGGAGCAAGCCCCTGGACCATCGCCGTCCATGGCGCCGATCGGGTGGGGATCGTCCACGGCGTCACCGCCGCTGTGGCCGAAGTGGGCGGGAACGTCGTCGACCTGGGTACGCACCTGGTGGGTTCGGACCAAGCGCCCGTGTACGTCATGACCCTGCGGGTCACCCTGCCCGAGCAGCCCGACCCAGCCGCGGCCGTGGCGCTGGTGCGGACGGCAGCCGAGGCGCTGGGCGTGCACTGCACCGTGCATCCCGACGAGGCCGACACCCTTTAGCGCCTGGCCGAGTCCCGAACCGCCTACCTGCACCGGCGTCCGTGCCCATCCGCCCTGTCCTGCTGCTTCCCCATCCGGTGGTGGTGACACCCTCGGCACCGGTGGGAGCGGTTGACGACGCGGCACAGGCCCTGGCCCGCGACCTGCTCGACACGATGCGGGCCTCGCCTGCCTGCGTGGGGTTGGCTGCGCCCCAGATCGGCGTGGCCCGCCGGGCCTTCGCCGTGGACGTCACCGGGCATCGAAAAGCTCGCTCCTGTCACGGCGCCTTCGTGCTCTTCGACCCGGAGATCCTCTCCGCCACCGCCCCGGCAACCGACCGAGAGGGATGCATGAGCGTCCCCGACCTCACCGGCGACGTGTCGCGCCCCTCACTGGTCACGGTGGCCGGCACCGATCCCCAAGGGCGCCGGCAGGTGCTGGAGGTGAACGCCTTCGAGGCCCGGGCCGTGCTGCACGAGGTGGACCACCTCGACGGGCTCGTGTTCCTCGACAGGGTGGCCGGTCCCCATCGGGTCTTCCCGCGCAAGGTCTACCGGTAACCTTCAGCTGGCCATGGCCGACGACCGCCTCTATTTCCGCCAGCTGCTCTCGGGACGGGACTTCGCCGCCACCGACCCGCTGGCGGGGCAGATGGTCAACTTCTGCTACCTGATCGGGGACCGGGCCGCCGGCCGAGCCCTGATCGTCGATCCCGCCTACGACGTGGCCGGCCTGCTGCGGGTGCTCGAGGACGACGGCATGCGCTGCGCGGGCGTGCTGGCCACCCACTATCACCCTGATCACGTGGGCGGCTCCATGATGGGGTACCCCATCCAGGGTGTGACCGATCTGCTCGAGCACATGTCAGTGCCGGTCCACGTGCAGCGGGCCGAGGTGCCCTGGATGGTGCGCGCCACCGGCATGTCCGAGGCCGAGCTGGTCCAGCACGACAGCGCAGACGTGGTCACGGTGGGCGAGCTCGACGTCGAGTTGGTCCACACCCCCGGTCACACGCCCGGCAGTCAGTGCTTCTCGGTGGCCGGGAGGCTGGTCTCGGGTGACACCCTCTTCCTCGACGGATGCGGACGCACCGATCTTCCCGGAGGGGATCCCCAGCAGATGTACGAGTCGCTCAGCACCCGTCTGGCCCGCTTCGGCGACGAGACCGTGCTGTACCCGGGCCATCTCTATTCGCCCGAGCCCTCGGCCACCTTGGGGGAGACCCGCCGTCGCAATTACGTGTTCCAGCTGCGCACGCCCGAGCAATGGCTGACCATGTTCGGAGTGTGAGCCGGCTCACCGGATAGCCGTGTCCCTGGAACCTGACGCCACCGTGGTCGTGGTCGGTGCCGGCCTGGCCGGGCTGCGGGCCGCCGAGAACCTGCGAGCCGACGGCCATCGCGGTCCGCTCACGGTGGTGGGGGAGGAGCCGCACCCGCCTTACGACCGACCACCGCTGTCGAAGCAGTTCCTGGCCGGCACCTGGGGCCTGGAGCGGGTGGTGCTGCGCGAGGGGCCGAAGCTCGAGGCGCTCGGGGCCAGTTGGCTGCTGGGCCGCCGGGCTGTCTCCCTCGACGTCGAAGGCCACTCGTTGGTGCTGGACGACGGACGCTCCCTCTTCTTCGACGGGCTGGTCCTGGCCAGCGGATCACATCCTCGGGTCCTGGCCGGCACCGAGGGGATCGCCGGTGTGCACGTGCTTCGCACCTTGGAGGACTGCCTGGGGTTGGCCCGGGGCACGGGAGAGCCCGGGCGTCGGCTGGTGGTGATCGGCGCCGGGTTCATCGGCTCCGAGGTGGCGTCCACCTGTCACGGGCGGGGGCTGGAGGTCACGGTGGTCGAGGCCCTGCCCGTCCCCCTGGGGAGGGCGCTGGGGGAGGAGATGGGCGAGGCCTGCGCCGCCCTGCACCGGGCCAACGGTGTGGACCTGCGCACCGGGGTGTCGGTGGCCGCGGTACGCACCGACGCCCAGGGTGCCTGCAGCGGCGTGGAGCTGGCCGACGGCACGGTGGTTCCGGCCGACGTGGTGCTGGTGGGGGTGGGAGTCTCGCCCACCACCGACTGGCTCGAGGGCTCCGGCCTCGAGCTCC
>JASHZK010000014.1 GCA_030042575.1 Acidimicrobiales bacterium | reverse complement strand
AGGTCGGTAGCGTAGCCGAACATGTCGGCCAGGGGCACAAGGGACCGGACCACCTGGCTGGTCCCCCGCTGCTCCATCCCCTCGACCTTGCCCCGGCGGGAGGACAGGTCGCCGATCACGTCGCCCATGTACTCCTCGGGGGTGACCACCTCCACCGCCATGACCGGCTCCAGGAGCACGGGGGACGCCCGGCGGGCCGCCTCCTTCACGGCCATGGAGCCGGCGATCTTGAAGGCCATCTCCGAGGAGTCGACCTCGTGGTACGAGCCGAAGGTGAGCGTCACCCGCACGTCCACCGTGGGGTAGCCGGCCAGCACCCCGTTGGTGAGCGCCTCCTGGATGCCGGCATCCACGGCGGGGATGTACTCCTTGGGGATGGCCCCGCCGGTGATCTTGTCCACGAACTCGTAGCCGCCGCCGGGCCCGGTCGGCTCCAGGGAGATCACCACGTGCCCGTACTGGCCCCGGCCACCGGTCTGGCGCACGTAGCGACCTTCGACCTTTTCGGCCGTCTTGCGTATGGTCTCGCGATAGGCGACCTGGGGCTTGCCCACGTTGGCGTCCACCGAGAACTCGCGCAGCATCCGGTCGACCAGCACCTCCAGGTGCAGCTCACCCATGCCCGAGATGACGGTCTGGCCCGTCTCCTGGTCGGAGCGGACGCGGAAGGTGGGGTCCTCCTCGCTGAGCGCGTACAGGGCCTTCGACAGCTTGTCCTGATCGGCCTTGGTCTTGGGCTCCACGGCCACGTGGATGACCGGCTCGGGGAATACCAGGCGCTCGAGGAGGATGGGGTGGGCGGCGTCGCACAGGGTGTCGCCCGTGGTGGTGTCCTTGAGCCCCACCGCCGCCACGATGTCGCCGGTGAAGATGGCGTCTTTGTCCTCGCGGTGGTTGGCGTGCATCTGCAGGATGCGACCCACCCGCTCCCTGCGGTCTTTGGTGGAATTGAGCACAGAAGACCCCTTGGTCAAGGTACCCGAGTACACCCGCAGATAGGTGAGCTTGCCCACGTAGGGGTCGGTCATGATCTTGAAGGCGAGGGCGGCGAAGGGCTCGGAGTCTTCTGCTTTGCGCTCGACCTCCTCTTCTTTGAACAGGCCGGTGGCCGGCGGCACGTCGAGGGGGCTGGGCAGGTAGTCGACCACGGCGTCGAGCAGGGGCTGCACCGCCTTGTTCTTGAAGGCCGACCCGCACAGCACGGGGACCACCTGGCTGGCGATGGTGGACCGGCGCAGGGCCCGGCGCAGGTCGTCGGCGGTGATCTCCTCATCAGAGACGTAACGCTCCATGATGGTGTCGTCGTAGTTGGACAGGACGTCGATGAGATCGTGGCGGGCGTCGGCCACGGCATCCGCCATCTCTTCGGGAACGGGCTCGGTCTGCCACTTCTCGCCCATGTCGTCGCCCCACACCAAAGCCTCCACCGAGAGCAGGTCGACCACGCCCTTGAAGCCCCCTTCCACGCCCATGGGCAGCTGGATGACAGCCGGCACGGCGTCGAGCCGCTCGGAGATCATGGCCACCGTTCGGGGGAAGTCGGCCCCGATGCGGTCCATCTTGTTGACGAAGCAGATCCGGGGCACGGCGTACTTGTTGGCCTGGCGCCACACCGTCTCGGTCTGGGGCTCGACCCCGGCCACGGCGTCGAACACGGCCACCGCCCCGTCGAGGACCCGCAGGGAGCGCTCCACCTCCACGGTGAAGTCGACGTGCCCGGGGGTGTCGATGATGTTGATCCAGCAGTCGCGCCACTTGCATGTTGTCGCCGCTGACGTGATGGTGATCCCCCGCTCCTGCTCCTGGACCATCCAGTCCATGGTGGCGGCGCCTTCGTGGACCTCACCGATCTTGTAGTTCTTGCCCGTGTAGTAGAGGATCCGCTCGGTGGTGGTGGTCTTGCCCGCGTCGATGTGGGCCATGATCCCGATGTTGCGGGTCCGGGCCAAGGGGAACTCTCGGATGGGGCGTGGTTCGGCCATAAGGCAATTCTCTCGTCGTCGTGATCTTCGTGGTACGACCCGGCGGACATCGGGGGCTCCCGAGGACCGCCTCGGCTCCCGGAGGCGATCAGGCCACCGGGACGCCAGGTCGGCTACCAGCGGTAGTGGGCGAAGGCTTTGTTGGACTCGGCCATCTTGTGCATGTCCTCCCGCCGCTTGACGCTGGCGCCGGTGCCGTTGGCGGCATCGAGGACCTCGTTGGCCAGCCGGTCGGCCATGGTCTTCTCCCGGCGCTGCTTGGAGAAGCCCACCAGCCAGCGGATGGCCAGGGTGGTGGCCCGCCGGGGGCGGACGTCGACGGGCACCTGGTAGGTGGCGCCACCCACCCGCCGGCTCTTCACCTCGAGCTCGGGACGGGTGTTCTCGACGGCCCGCTTCAAGATGGTGATCGGGTCGCCGCCGGTGCGGTCCTTCACCGTGTCCAGGGCATCGTAGACGACGCGCTCGGCCAGGGTGCGCTTGCCCCGGGACAGCACCTTGTTCACCACCTGGGTGACGAGCACCGAGCGGTAGACCGGGTCGGGCACCAGCTCCCGGCGGGTGGCAGGACCGTTGCGGGGCATGTCAGGACTCCTTCTTGGCGCCGTAGCGGGAGCGAGCCTGGTTGCGCTCGCGTACCCCGGCGGCGTCGAGGGCGCCCCGGATGACCTTGTAACGGACCCCGGGCAGGTCCTTCACCCGGCCGCCGCGCACCAGCACGATGGAGTGCTCCTGGAGGTTGTGGCCCACGCCGGGGATGTAGGCGCTCACCTCCATACCGCTCGTGAGCCGGACCCGGGCAACTTTGCGCAGGGCCGAGTTGGGCTTCTTGGGGGTGGTGGTGAACACGCGGGTGCACACTCCCCGGCGCTGGGGCGCGCCCTTCAGGGCCGGGGTCTTGGTCTTGGCCGTCTTGGTCTCCCGGCCCTTGCGGACCAGTTGCTCGATGGTGGGCACGCGTGTCCTTAGGGGGAAACGGGTTCTCCGCTGCTCGGCTGTCCGCCGCGGGCCGCGCCGGGCGGGCACGGGGACAGCCGGAACTAGATGCTACAGGCTCAAGCGCCCGCTTCCACCTGCCCGTCGCCCGGCTCCCCGGCGTAGCCGCCGGCGTAGGGCTCGCTCTGGGTGCTCGCCTCCTCACCGTCGACCGGGAGACCCCAATCGGAGGTGTCGATGCCCATGTTCTCGGGCCGCAGCCCGGCCACGCCCCGTAGCTCGTCGGTGCCCACCGGGCTGCCCACGTCCCGCAGCCAGGCGGCCAGGTCCTCGGTCTCCTCGTCGTAGCCGTAGCTGCGCAGCGACAGGCCCACCGCTTCGGGCAGGTCGACCTCGATCTCCCGGTAGCGGTCCATGCCCGAGCCGGCGGGGATGAGCTTGCCGATGATGATGTTCTCCTTCAGGCCGAAGAGCTGGTCCGAGCGGCCCTCGATGGCGGCTTCGGTGAGGACCCGGGTCGTCTCCTGGAAGGAAGCCGCCGACAACCACGAGTCGGTGGCCAAGCTCGCCTTGGTGATGCCCATGAGCTCGGGTCGGCCCTCCGCCGGGCGTTTGCCCTCCTGGACCAAGCCCCGGTTGACCTCGGCGTAGAGCTGGGCGTCGACCCGCTCGCCCGGGAGGAAGGGGGCGTCGCCCGGTTCGGCCACGAGCACCCGCCGCAGCATCTGGCGGACGATGAGCTCGATGTGCTTGTCGTGGATCGACACGCCCTGGTCGCGGTAGACCTTCTGGACCTCCTCGACCAGGTACTGCTGGGTCTCGCGGATCCCCTTGACCTCGAGGAGCTCCTTCGGGTCCTTCGGCCCCTCGACCAGCGCGTCTCCCGCGTTGACCTC
>JASHZK010000101.1 GCA_030042575.1 Acidimicrobiales bacterium | reverse complement strand
TGTGGTGCAGCTTGCCCCGGTAGCGCAGTGTCACGTTGCCGGCCTTGGAGACCTTGTCGAGGCGAAGCCGACGTCCGTCTAGGGGGATGAGCGGTCCTTTGGGTCCAGCCTTGGCCCGCCCCGCATAGGCCGACGCCGGGGTCCTGCGCCCAACGGCCCGATGAGGACGTATCTCGTTGTAGTAGACCACGAACCGGTCGATGGCCCGCTGCAGCTGCTTCTTCGACATGAGCCCCTCCTGGGCGGCTAGGAACTTCTTCAAGGTCTGGTGGAAGCGTTCGACCTTCCCGCAGGTCTGCGGATGGTAAGGACGGCTGTGTTTGGAGGAGATGCCCAAGGCGAACAGCTCCTGTTCGAAGGCACCGGCCAGGCCGTATCGGCCCTGGGCGGTGAAGATGAGTCCGTTGTCGGTGAGGAACGAAGCCGGATAGCCCCATTTCTCGGCCGATTTGTGCAGCACCCGGATCACGTCGGTGGCCTTCACCGTCACCATGGCCCTGGAGGCCACGCACAGCCTCGAGTGGTCATCGATGACGTCCAACACCTCGAAGACCGAGCCGTTCTCGAGCGTCACGTGGGTGACGTCGGCTTGCCAGCACTCGTTGGGAACATCAGCACAGAAGCGGATGAAAGAGCTCTTCGGTCGCTTGTGCGGCTGGGGGGTGACGAACCCCCGGGCTTTGAGCACCCGCCAGATGGTGGAGACCGACGGAACCTGTCGGCGACGCTTGGACAGGTGGTAGTGGATGGTCTCGGCCCCGGCGTCGGCGCCCAAGTCAAGCAGCTGCTTTCGCAGCGTCACGATCTCGTCCTCCCACAGGTCCGCGATCCGCGTGGGCGAGCTACGCGGCCGCCTCGAGTGGGGCTCGAGGCCCGCAGGGCCTTCGAGGCGGTAGCGCCGCAGCAAGGTGAACAGCCAGCTCGGGCTCACCTCATGCGTCCTGGCAAGCTCCTTTATGGACTTGCCCGTCCGCAGGTGGGTCTCGATCAGGAACCGGCCCATGTCCATAGAGGTCCCTCCCCGTAGGTGGTCCTCTATGTCTTGACACATGCCCGAGGAGGTCAGGTCCTCGATCTCATGAACTCAGGCACTCTACGGCCCACTCCATGGCATCGACCTTCGCGTCGGATTGCACACGGGAGAATGCGAAGTGTGTGCTGATGACCTGGGCGGATTGGCGGTCCGCATCGCAGCTCGGAGCGGGGCGTTAGCGGAGGCAGAGGAGATCGTCGTGTCGGGCACGTTGAAGGACCTTGTAATAGGGTCGGGCATCGAGTTCGAGGAACGTGGTGAGCACACACTGAAGGACGTTTCCTGGGACCCGGAAGCTGTTCACCGTCGGATCCTGACTCGCCCAACCCCTTTCATTCGAGAAGCCGGGCAGGGACGGGTCACCCCTTTGGGCACGTAACCCCGTGAGCTACGCGAGTGATCACGGCACCCCGAACCGAGTAGAAATTGTCCTCGTCCATGGCGATCTCGGCCAGGTCCCATTTCGGGACGCTGTCTCCGGCGAGCGCGGCCGCCCATGTGAGGCGCACCGCAAAGGACGGTTCTGAGAGCCCGACGAACTTGACGCCATCGTGACCGTGGAGGAGGTCTTGGAGAGTGTGAAGCTGCTGAACCGGCAAGCGTGAGGTAAGGATCACTTGTCGGCTTGATCCCATGGCCGGACCCATGAGCAAGTGGACCAGTTCCTGTTGAAGGGCCTCTTTACCCTCTATCCCGTCGATGTCGTCTAGGACAATGACGTCGAGGTTTCCAAGAGAACGATGAAACTCGTCCACCCGTTGGGCCCGCATCGCATCCAGGAACTCACCGATGAAGTTGTCAGCTTGGTCGTTCCGTACCCTCGCTTCGGGTTGGTAGGCCAGCCTGGAGGCAATGAGGCGTTTCGCCAGGAACGACTTTCCAGAGCCGGTGGGACCCCATATGTAGATGAGGTTTGGCACTCGACATCTAGCTGATGCTTGCGAGGGGATGAGCCCTCTCGGAACCTTGACCAGGGGCACGGCGGCTGTGAAAAGCGACGATCCCGCCACATAACGTCGATGGAGTTTCTTGCCTGTCTTCAGAGCACTAAACAGTGGTCCGGGAGGCAGGAGATCGTCCGGGGAGGGCGAGCTCCCGCGGGGAGCCGTCGTCCTCGACAGGTTGCAACTCGTCGTGGCCCTTGATCTGGAATAGGCCGTGGCTGTTGATTTCGATCTCGTTCTCCTCCACGTACTTGCCGATGTCCATCGGATCATGCTCCTCTCTTCATGTCTATCGGTCACAGATACGACATCACACTCATAACGCAGCTCCAGGTCTCGTCTCGTCGTTTCAGACCGAACCATCACGAAGATCAGCATCGGTTGGACGTACTCGGCTCGCCATCCCTTCTCATGGAAGGCCACCCGCCCCCAACCCCGCACGAGGGCCAAGGCGCATGGGAGTCCTGGGCTTCGGCGCTCTTCCAACGCCCTCGGAAAGGAAGCAAAAGCGTAGATCCCGCACGAGCATGGTCCTGTAGGAGCGCGGTGGCCACTCCGACAGCGGGCAACCTGCACTGGCTGATGCCAAGTCGCTTGCTGGAAGACCGACTCCAGTTCGGCGGGCGTGCCACGTGTCTCCCGGACTTTCAAGTAACGCCAGCCGAAGACCGCACCGTCGGCGTCGTACTGGACATCGGGGCTCAGCGCATCGACCGATGACCGAGATTGCCTGACGGCACTCTGAACCACGTCGACAGCGCTGAGAGCACCGATCTTGCTTGAGTTCCGCCCGGCAACTTCCCACAGGGGAACGCGAGACATGATACCCACGCGGTCGCAGCCGTTGATCAGTTCGTGATCGTCCTCGCCGCCGCTGGCCATGACGATCAAGGACCCAACAGGTTGAGCAGCGCGTGAAAGGCGCTGAAGTAACGCTTGTTGAAGGTGCCCACGTGATCCGATCCCATCGAGGACAACCAAAGAACGTGGGGAGCTCCGAGAGGACCTCTGCGACATGGAAGATTCCAAGTTCCAGAGATGGGAGGCAGAATGACGAGACAGGTCGAAGAGGGCGATCGGGAGCTCGTCGATGGAGCAGCCCGCTTGGTCGGACAGGGAAAGCATCGGCTTCAACACGAGTGAGTCGAAGGTGAAGGCTCCGAACAGGACGCGCCCTCCCCTCACTGCGGCATGAATGGCGAGAGCTACGGCAAAACGTCGACGTCGCCTGGGGGAACCATCGACGAGAGCGACGACGTCGCTGGATGAACTCAGATGGTCGAGGACCTCCGCTAGTGCGCGATGGCCTGGCTCGTCGTCGAAGGTGGAGAGGAGATCCCGGCGCTCCCCGTGCCCGGAGTGCTCGTCGCTCCGGAGTGTGAACGACATCCTGCGACCCCCCACGGAGGCGACGTTACCCCGGACGGGTGTGTCGTGCCTATGGCGAGGGAATTGGACCTCGAGCTGGAAGCTTGACGACCGGCCAACTGTTGCATGGGGGACGGAGAGTCATAGCGAGGCGAAGTCGATGCTGAGGCCGTCGCCGGCACGGCCATGGTCCAGCCCGATTGTGACATCGGAAGCCGATGTGGCGAAACGAGGAAGTCAACCGATCCCATGTTCCGGAACGATGAGAACCGGGTAAAGGGCATGTGAGGCCAGGGCGTGAGAGACGCTGCCCAACAGGGTGCTGCGCAGGACCCCCCGGCCCCGTTGCCCGGACACGATCAAGCGTGGTGCGATTTCTTCGGCGGTCGCCAAGATGGTCGGTGCGATCCCCTTCAAGGCCTCCTTGATCATCGGCGTTGCGTTGTATCCGTGCTTGTTCGCTTGTAGCGCCCCCTCTTGCGCCACCGACCTGGCAAAGGATTCTTCCTCTGCGTCCAGATCGGACTCGGGGAAACCCACCGCGAAGGCCCCGGCAAGAGTCAAGCGTGTGGCAACCGTCTCCCACACGGTGAGTACGACGGCATCCGCGGGGCGGTCGATCAGGTGCGCCGCCGTCTTCATGGCGCGTCGTGATCCCTCGGAACCATCGAAGCAAAACAGGACCGGCCCCGCCGGTGTTGTCTCGGTCATAATCCCCTCCTTGATGTGTGGGATCGGCTCGCCTGCTTGGACGCGGTCGCCAGCAGGTCCATCACACGTCCACGGAAAACAGAAGCTGCGCCACATCGAGCAGGGTCTCGGGCGCCATGTCCGCTCCCGTCTCGTCGGCGACGAACACCAGAGGGAGGCGGTCGGGATCGTGGCCCAGGACCAACTCGAAACCGGCAGTCAGGGTACGCCGAAAGTCGAAGGCGTCGTGGGCGCGCAGTTGAGCCTCCACCCGGTCGAGCTTGGTGCTCGAATCCACGGTCCAGGCCACCTCCCTCGGTCCGAGGGCCTGCTGACCGGGATGAGAGGCATGGCGCCCCGCCTGGCGCAGGTAGAGGAAGAAGCCGCCCGGACCCTGGCGACCGACGATCGTCACCTGACTGTCCCGCAGTAGTTCAGCGTCCAAGACGTCCCGGTAGAAGACCGAGGATCGCTCCAGGTCCGAGACGTTGATCACCGCGGAGCGCAGCGACAGAAAGGACATAGCTTCTCCCTCAGCTGGATCGTATCGTTGGCGACAATGTTAGAGGTCAGCTGCCGGTGTCCACCTCGAGCGTGAGCGAAGGTATTCGGGTGGGCTGTCCCGGTACCGAGAAATCGATCGTCAGGTACCGGATGCCGGCCGTTGACGCGGTGAGTTCCAACGTGGTCGAGACTCGGGGACTGTCCCCGTTCGCCGGAGCTGCCGGGAGACTCAGTCGACCAGATGAGGGAGAGACCGCCACGCCTTGGGCGGACGCGCTCCAGGCCACCGTGGTGGCCCCGACTCCGGCGGACTGGATTCCCAGAGTGACAGCGACGGGTGATCCGGCCCGGGTCTGCACCTCTCCGCTCGGGAGCGTGTAGCCGACGGCAGGCGCCGCCGATGTGGTGTACGAGGGCGGCGCCGAAGTCGGGCTGCTCCCCCAGGACGTGGCCGGAGCCGAACCGAGTGTGAAGTCGACGGACCCACCGGTTTCGAGAATGCTCGACGGCAGCCAGGGCTGGTTCAATGGCTCGGGCTCGCCCCCACCCGTCGCGACCTGGGCCGATTGCACGTAGACCCGGGGCGCTCCTTGGCCCGTCACCGTCAACACCTTGCCCGAAGGGAGATGGATCGTGCTGCTCGGGAACATCGGACTGGCGATGACCAGGTCGGCCGTTCCCGGGGTCAACGGATAGAGCCCCAGGGCAGCCCACACGTACCACGAGGCCATGGCTCCGAGGTCGTCGTTTCCGGGTTCACCGGCCGGACTCAGTGAATAGAGGCTGTCGGCGATGGAACGGACGACCTGTTGAGTACGCCAGGGTGCACCCGCGTAGTCGTATTCCCAGGGCGTCCACAGGCTCGGCTCGTTACCAGCCCAGTCGTAGGGCAGGTCTGGGCCGGCGTTGAGCTGGGTGAAGAAGGTGTTGAGCTTCGTTACTGCCGCCGAGTCCCCTCCCATCAACGCGAACAGTGTGCTCAGATCCTGGGGGACGCTCCACGTGTACTGGATGGCGTTCCCTTCGTCGAAGCCCTGTTGCCCCTGACCCTCGTTGATCAAGGCGCGGGAAGGTGCCGGAAGCACTGGCCCGGAGGGAAAGTTCCCGCTTGCCAGTCGCGCCTGCACGTATCCTGAGGCCGGGTTGTACAGGTTCTGCCAATTCTGGGCCCGAGCCATCATCGTTCGATATTCGGATTGATCGCCCTGCCCCAGGGCCATCTGGGCAATGGAGAAGTCGTCGATGGCGTACTCCAGGGTCTCCGAGCCGCCTACCGTTTCCCCCAGGACTTGGGACGTGGCGTTCTGCTGCACGTATCCGGTCCGCTCGTACTCGGAGAGGTCGTTACGCTCCTGCACGTAGGTTCGTCCGATGCCCGGCTCGGTCGCCCCTTTGACCATGTCCGCCAGAGCGGCGGACAAGTCGAATCCTCGAACACCGAAAGCGACGGCACTGGCGATGATGGGATCGGCAGAATCTCCGTCCATGACCCCCGTATCGGTGTCGGCCAACTCCCATTTGGGCAGCCAGCCGCCCTGGGTGGCGTCATTGACCAGTGATTGCATCATGTCCGACACCTGAGAAGGGGCGACGATGGACAGAAGAGGGATCTCCGAGCGGTAGATGTCCCACTCCGAGAAGTTGGTGTATTGGGTACGCCCATCGGCGTCGTGGACGCGGCCGTCGACACCTTCGTATTGTCCGTTGTCGTCGCTGAAGACGCTGGGATCCAGCAGACAGTGGTACAGAGCGGTGTAGAAGGTCTCCTCCTCCGAGTGACTGCCTCCGTCGACCTGGATCCGGTTGAGTAGGCCGTTCCACGCCTGGGTCCCGGCCTGCTCGACCTTGGCCAGGTTCCACCCCGGATCCTCGGCCTCGAGGTTCGAGACGGCATTTGCCGTACTGACGTACGACAGACCTACCTTCAGGATCACCATGTGATGGCGAGAGGCGTTGAAGCTCACCCACGCCCCACACGACGCCTGATAGGTGCCGGCGCACGTGGACGATCCCGGGTGCAGACGGCCGTAGTTCCACACACCGTAACTCTGGAACGGCCGGTTGAACTCGGCCACGAAGTGCAAGGTATAGGTCCCGATAGAACTACAGAAGAACCCGCTCTTCACCGAACCAGTGATTTCCCTGGGGCCGACGATGTTCACGGAGGACGATTCGATTCCGTTGGCACTCCCGCTGACCTTGAACAGGAGGTTGGCCATCCGTACCGACGGGAACGAGATCTCCCCGATCCCTGTTCGGAGTGTTGTCGACAGTCGGACCGTGGTGGTCGGTGACCCCAGGCCGACCTGGTAGTAGTCGGGTGACGCGCTCTCGTTTGTGTGTGAGAGCGACTCGGTCGTATCGGCTGGATGGCGGGGGACCGTCCCGGTGGTGGGGAGAATCGGTACGTCGCCGAACACGGGACAGCCGGCACCGGAGAGATGGGTGAGACTGAAACCGGAGATCTCGTGATCCCCATAGTCGTAGCCTCCACCTTGGACGCGGTCCGGGGACGTGTCCGGGCTCCATTGGATCATGCCGAAAGGGACGGCGGCGCCGGGAAAGGTCCCGACTTCGCCTCCGGCCACGGAGCTGGCGCCCGTTCCCACGAACGGGTCGACCAGACTCGTCAGATCGGCTTGGCCGGACGCAGGAGCTGGAACGGTGGTGGTGGGCGGGGTCCGCACGGTTGTCGTGATCGGGGGCCTTTGCCCACAACCGGCCAGGAGGCACGCCAACAGGGCGGAGCTGAACGCCACGGGCCCCCACCGTCTCATGATCCCATTGTTGCCCCGCTCGACGTTCGTCGTCCTGCCATAGCGCCAAGGTGACCCAGGCCGGTATCGCCACGTTGCTGCTAGCCTCCCGACGATGGGGGCCAGGATCGTCATCGTCGGCGGAGGAAGCTCGCACTGGGCACCGAGCCTCCTTCTCGACTTTGCCAACACCCGGTCATTGGCCCAGAGCGAGATCGTGCTCATGGACACCGACGATGCCGCTTTGAAGGAGACGAAGCGGCTGGGAGATCACATCGCCGAGCGTCGCTCCATCGGGTTGACGGTCCGGACCACCACCGACCTCGACGAAGCGCTGGACGACGCCGGCTTTGTCATCACCGCCTTGTCGGTAGGCGGTTTTGCCAGCATGTGTCACGACATCGAGATTCCCGCCCGCTATGGCCTGCGTCAACCGGTGGGCGACAGCGTGGGGCCGGGCGGCATCTCCCGTTCTCTGAGAACCATCCCTGTGGTGCTGCAGGTGGCCAGGGCCATGGAGCGCCGATGCCCCGGAGCGCTGCTGGTCAACGTCAGCAACCCGCTCACCGCTGTTTGTCGAGCCGTGGCCAAGCACACCTCCGTCAGCGTGGTCGGCCTGTGCAACGAGGTGGTGGGACTGCAGCTGGTGATGAGCCTTTTGTTCGACGTGGCCATGCACGAGGTCGACCCCGTGATCGCCGGGGTCAACCATCTGCCCGTCGCCACCTCCATGGCCATTGCCGGTGGCGACGGCTTCGCCATGCTCCGTGACGCCATCGAAGGGAGAACCGACCTCGAAGCCCCCATATGGCTCGACCCGCCGCCTTTGGCGTTGCGCTGGGCACGACGACACCCGAGGGGTCCATGGACCAAGTCCGACGTGCTCGAGAATGTGAAGATCAAGCTCGAACTGTTCTCGCGCTTCGGTGTCCTCCCCGCCGCTTCGGACACCCACGTGGCCGAATTCCTGCCGTGGTTCGTCACGCCCGCCTCGGACTTCGGCCGGGACTGGGGGGTGCACCAGTACGGCCTCGAGACCCACATGGCCGACAAGGCGGCCGATGTCGCCACGCTCAACTCCATCCTGGCCTCCGACGACATCCCCGTCATTCCCTCGGGGGAGCTGGTGGCACCGCTGCTGTCCGGCTTGGTCACGGGCGGTGACGAGGCGCTGCCCATGAACCTGCCGAACACCGGGCAGGTGCGGGACCTGCCCGAGGGGGCGGTGGTGGAGTGCATAGGGCTGGCCGGGACCTCCGGTCTGCGGCCACGCGACAGCGTGGCGGTGCCGGGCATCCTGGGCGAGTGCCTCCGCCGGGTGGTGGCCTCGCAGGAGCTGACCGTGGAGGCGGCCTGCAGCGGGCAGCGGTCCACCGTCTACGAGGCCATGCTGGCCGACGTGACGACCTCCACCCTGCCCTACCACCAGGTGCTCTCCATGACCGACGAGTTGCTGGCGGCAACGGCGGCGTGGCTTCCGCAGTTCAGCTGACCTCGGCCATCACCTGGCCGGCACCACGCGACACGGCGGGCCACGTCCGGTACGAGGCGCCCGGAGGGCAGGCCCCAGAGGCCCGGGTGTGGCCCGCGCCTCAGCCCGAGCGCCAGCGACGGTAGAGGCGGACCAGCTCCTCTCGGGCTTCGGGAGTCAGCTCGTCTGCCTGAACGGCACCTGACAGCCGAATCGTCGACCTGATCTGTTCCAGATATTCGGCGCAGTTGGCGCAGGCCGACAGGTGGCGCTCGAAACGGCGCCGGTCCTTTCCCGACAGGGCGCCCTCGAGGTAGGCCGTGACCAGCTCGACCGCCTGTTGGCAGACAAGGTCCTTGCCACGGAGGCTCAACACCGCTGCGACCTCCATAGCTCGGTTTCGACCTCCTGGCGAAGGCGGGCCCGGGCGCGATGGAGCAAGATGCGCTGATTGCCCTGGGTGAGGCCGAGCACCTGGCAAGCCTCCTCGCTGCTGAGCCCCTCGACGTCGCGCAGGAGCACCACCTGGCGCTGGCGAGGGGGCAGGCCCTGCAGCGCGTCGGCTACCACCTGGGTCAGGGCGGACGAGTCCAGGCGAGCATCGACCTCTTCCGCCCACTGGTCCACCGGGTCGGCCCAGTGGCCGTCGGCATCGAAACGAGCGGGGTCCACTGTTCGGGCGGATTCGAAAGGGGCGTTGTGGAGTTCGCGCGAAACACTGGAGCGGGCTCGATTCACCAGTATGCGAAAGAGCCAGGTCTTGAGCGATGAGCGCCCTTCGAACCGTTCGATGCCGCGCACCACTCCCATCCAGGTGTCCTGCACGACTTCCTCTGCCACGGCGCGGCTGCCCACCATCGACCATGCCAAGCGCAACATCGACGGCTGATAGTGATCCACCAGGGCGACGAAGGCGTCCTCGTCGCCACTACGCAGCCGGCCGAGCAGTTCGCCATCAGCGTCCAAGGCCTCAGAGCCTAGGAGGGTCATGACGACATGTTCGCCCACCGGTCCGCCCAGTCGGTGGACGGGCTCCCGCCGCGTAACGCCACTGCCTCGGTGGGGACTGTAGAGGGTATTGGCAAAACGAGGGAGATGAAGCCGTGGAAAGGACCCTGCCATGAGTCGCTGTCTACGTACGATCGTCGGCGCCGCCGGCCTTTTCGCTCTCGCCGCCTGGGTCGCCCCCGCGGCAGCGACTGCCGAGCCCGTCACCTGGGGAGGCCCGGGCCCGGGACAGGTGGTCTTCGTCCAGAACGACAACCCGGCCGGCAACCAGGTGTACGTCTACGACCAGAATCCCTCAGGCACGCTGTCGTGGGCCGGCACCTACGACACCGGTGGCGCCGGCGGGGTGCTCGACGGTTCGGTGGTCG
>JASHZK010000100.1 GCA_030042575.1 Acidimicrobiales bacterium | reverse complement strand
TCAAGGTGGTCACGGCCGGAGGTACGGCCGCACAGGACTCGGGCACCACGGGGAGGTTGAACGCCCCGGTGGCAACGACCACGGCGTTGCACGACCATTCGCCGTCTTCGGTCACGACCCGGTATCCGCCCCGGGCGAGGCGTACCGAAGTCACCGCGGCGCCGCAGACCACCGGCGTTGCCATCAGCTTGGCGTACTCGGCTATGAAGTCGGCCACCTCGGGCATCGTCATGAACCCGTCCGGGTCGGCTCCGTCGTAGGCGTGGCCGGGCAGCCGGCACTGCCAATTGGGCGTGAGCAGGCGGAGCGAGTCCCATCGTTCCGTCCGCCACGAGTTGGCCACTTCGCTCCTCTCCAGAACGACGTGGTCGATCGATCGTTCGGACAGGCAGCTGCTCATCGCCAGCCCGCTTTGGCCGGCTCCGATCACAACCACAGCGGTGCGCACGAGCCCGGGGCCTTGCCGTGGTCAGGGTCAGGCGACCTCGACGCGCACGTTCGTCGGGTTCGTGACGACGTCGTATACAGCCGAGCGCTTCTGAGACTGTGCGACCAGGGCCCTGATTTCATCAGGCGAGGCGTCGGCATCGATCTTGTAGGTCACCTTGATTCCGCTGAAGCCGTTGCGGACGTCGCTGTCAACGCCGAGGATGCCTCGGATGTCCATATCGCCCTCGATGGTGGCGGAGACACGGCGAAGCTGGATCTCCCGGTTCTGGGCCACGGCGGCGACTCCGGCGGTGAGGCAGCTGGCCAGGGCGACGAGGACGTACTCGACCGGTGTGACGCCGTTGTCCTCGGCGGCGAAGATCTCCGGGTGGTCAGCGTCGAACGAGTGGCGGGCGCGGTGCTTCTGCTCCTCGCCCAGCCCGAAGAAACCCTCGACCGTCGACCGACTGTGGGTGCCGTTCTGCCACTCGGAGGTCGCACGCCATTGGAACTGGGCCGCCGCCGGTGCCTCGACAAGCGCCTGCCGTGCGTCGAGGAGCGCCTCGACGTCGACGCCGTTGTTGGCGGGGATCTGTGTAGCAGTCATCGATTCGCTCCTTGCTCCAGGCCCGTGGCCGCAGCCGACGAGCGTCCAGTTTCCTTTTTGCTGACATCCTTTTCGACGGGACGGCCGAACTCCACGGCGGAGCGCACCGGTTGCGGCGTGGAGGAGACCAGCTCGAGGTCGGGCGCAGCACCGAGTGCGTCGTTGACGGTCGAGAAGGCCAGCCTGAGAGCCACGTACACGGTGATGGCCAGGATCTGCGGGTCTTCGAAGCCCGCATCTCGCAAAACCTCGACGTCCTCGGTGGTGATGGAGTTGGGATCCGTCGCCAGCAGGCGAGCCCACTTGGCGAGAGCCCGATCGGCCTCGCCCAGCCCTTTCGTGCCACCGCGGATGACAGATGCTGCGACATCGGGGCTCGTGGCCGTGGCCAGCTTGTTGCCCCATGCCAGGGAGCAGTACGAGTCCCCCAGCGAGGACGCCGCTGCCGTGACGAGCACACTGCGTTGCGCAGGACTGAGCGAGCCGGCCTGGCTCACCTGTGCCATGAGATCGGAGAGGCCCCCCAGCGCTGTGGGCAGGTGGGCCCACAGCCGTGACACGTTCGTCACGTAGCCGACACCGCTCAGGTCGTCGTCCACCAGTCGCTGCGCCTCGGGTGTGTGGGGCGCCACCGCCAGAAAGCCCGAGGGTGGGTGCAGCGGCGCCCAGCTCTCGCCGGTCAGCCGACCCTGGCGCCCAGAGGACCCCGCAGTCGTCGTCTCCGCCGTGACCCCCCCCACCGACGCGCCCACGGCGCTCGTTGGCGCCAGGGCGGGGCCGGGGATCACGGGGAGCTCCGACAGACCACGAAGCACGAGTCCGTCGCCGTGGCCCCAGTGCAGGTCGTCCGGGTGGACGGCCAGTGTGAGGTGTGGGAACCGCCCGAGGAGCGTGGCCAGAGCCACATTGCCCTCCATGCGGGCCAGAGGGGCGCCGAGGCAGCGGTGGACACCATGGCCGAAAGCAAGGTGACGAACCGGGCTCCGATCGACGTCGAGCGATTCAGGGTCCGCATATTTGCCACCGTCCCGGTTGGCGGCCGCCAAACTGATGATCACCTGCGCTCCGGCCGGAATGGTGACGCCGCCGATGGCCACCGGCTCGACCGCGTAGCGAAAGGTCGAATGGGGGACGGGGGCGTCATAACGGAGAAGCTCCTCCAGAGCGACCGAGACCTTGCCCGGATGGCGCCGCAGCTCCCCGAGTTGTGAGGGGTTGCGGAGCAAGGCGACGACACTGTTGCCGATCAGGCTGGCCGTGGTGTCGTGGCCCGCCACCATCAGCTGAAAGATCGTCGAGAGCAGCTCCTGATCGGTAAGCCGTTCGTGACCATCTCGGGCGGCGATCAAGGCACTGACGAGGTCATCGCCCGGGTCATGCTGCTTGGCAACCACAAGGGCGCGGAGCATGGCGACGACGGCCTCGGACGCCTGCTTGGCTTCGGCGTACTCGGTCGGGGTCGACGTGGGCACGAGCAGCCGCGTGAACTCCTGACCGAGTCGCTCCCGTTCGGTCTGAGGCACGCCGAGAAGCTCGCAGATCACCGTGAAAGGCAGGGGAAAGGCGAATGTGGAGATGAGGTCCACGGTGGCCGCCGGGCCCCGGGCGGCGATATCGTCGAGGAGTTGGTGCGTGACGGCCTGGACGTGTGGGCGCAGAGCCTCGACGCGTCTGGGCGAGAATGCAGCCGAGACCAGTTGCCGGAGCCGAGTGTGGTCGGGCGGGTCGACGGAGAGCATGTGCCGGGCGAACTCGGGTCCGGGCAGTCCCTCCGCCACCACGTCGCCCCCCGTGGCCAGAGCGGCGTGCATGTCCTTGGAGAGCCGCTCGTCGTTCAAAGCGGCCATCGCCTCCTGATATCGGACGACCAGCCAGGCGTTGTGCCCGTCGAGGAGCGTCACCGGATGTACCGGACCGAGCTGGCGGGCCTGTGCGAACAGCGGGAAGGGGTCGTCGAGATCGAAGGATCCCCAGGAGTGGAACGCCTCGATGGTCGTCACTGTGTTGGCCTCCTCCAACCGTCAGCCTCGTGAGCTCTCTGCGTTCGCCAAGCCGCCCAGCTCGCCGTGGGCCACCACCACCGCCCCCGCCGAGCATCCGTGGTCGTGGAGCTCGATGGCCACCGGGTGCTCGGGTGCCTGGGCGAAAAGGTCCCCGGGATACCCGACGGGGCGCCGGAAAGCGCCCGTCACGCCGGGTATCCGGGGGGTCACGGACCCGTCCCACCGCGGGGGGGTGCGGCTGGAAGGGAACGAGTCGGTCACCACGGCCACAAGGGTAGAGGAGAAAAGATGATGAATCAAATCGGATTTATGGGAAATGGTCGACCCCGGCCAGCCAGGCACAGCCCGGGCGGGAAGGACCAGGTCCGGGCTGGGCGCACCGCTCAGCCATGCCTTCGATGACCGCCGCCGCAGGCGGGCGTGCCGCTCGGGAGGACGACCGGGGGTGGCCAACGCCGGCTCGTTTCGCGGAGAATGCGCCACCGATGAGCGACGATCTGGGAACCCCGCACCTCCGCTTCGAGCGGCAAGGATCAATCGCCTGGTGCCTGATCGACCGGCCTTCGGCCCGTAACGCGCTGACCCCGGCTATGTACTACGGCCTCAAGCGAGCCGTGGAGCTGGTGAATGCCGATCCGGAGCTGGCCGCCCTGATCATCACCGGCTCGGGCGACGTGTTCGCCCCGGGGGGCGACCTTGGCGGGCGCACCGACGAGGGCGAGGCCTTCCCCCCGGTGAGCGGCCAGGACGTGCTGCCGTTCCTCGCCATCCGCGACAGCTACGCGCCGGTGGTCGCCGCCGTCAACGGCATCTGCCAGGCCGGGGGCCTGCTCGTCGCCATGATGGCCGACATCGCCGTGGCCAGCGAACGAGCCACGTTCCGGGTCCCCGAACTGTTGCGGGGCATCCCCGACGCCACCTACGCCGCCGCCCTGCCGGCCCATGTGGGCATGGCCATGGCCAAGGACCTGCTCTTGTCGGCTCGGAGCTTCGACGCCGCCGAGGCCCAGCGCATCGGCCTGTTGTCGCGGGTGGTGCCTCACGACCGCCTGGGCGATGCCGCCGTGGAAGCGGCCCGCCAACTCCTGCGCAGCGCCCCGGCGGCCCGAGCGCAGGTGAAGCGCATGCTCAACGAGCGCTACGGGCGCGTCGACTACCAGACGATGTTCTGGGCTCTCGAGCACTCGCCCGAGCCGCGTGAGGGGATGCGGGCCTTCATGGAGAAGCGGCCCCCGGCTTGGATCCCCGCTGACGTGCCCCCAGCCGGGCCTCGTATCTGAGCGTCAGCCGTCGGCCGCGACCTTGAGGGCGATCCGGCGGGCGAGTCGAGGACCTCTACTTCACGCGCACGGGCAACTCACGCATGAAGAGCAGAATCGGGTTGAAGATCCCGAGCGAGGTGTACGACGGCGCTCCTGCCAATTCGATCTGGCTCGTGCGCTCCAGAAGCACCTCCAAGAGAGTGGCCAGCTCCCGCCGGGCCAAGTGCGCTCCGAGGCAGAAGTGCACGCCGCCTCCCCCGAAAGTGACATGGGGATTGGGGCTTCGGCCGATGTCAAAGCCGAAGGGGTCGGCGAAGACGTCCTCGTCGCGATTGGCGGAGGGAAACCACATGGTCACCCGATCGCCTCGGGCGATCGGCACACCACGGATCTCGGTGTCCTGCGTGGTCCGCCGGGCGAAGTAGGAAACGGGCGAGGACCACCTGAGGATCTCCTCCACGGCAAGGGCCATGGCTCCAGGCTCCTTGCGCAAGTGTGCCAGCTGCTCGGGGTGGTCCAGGAGCGCAACCAGCCCATGCGACACGGCGTT
>JASHZK010000099.1 GCA_030042575.1 Acidimicrobiales bacterium | reverse complement strand
GGTGTTGCACAGTTTTTCGTGTTGTCGCGATCAGGATTTTCAACTTACTCGGTCGATCGGAATGGGATTTTTAAGACCGTCTGAAAGCGTCGACGGGCTGTCTGCTTGGTGATGCCCGGCTTCGCTCCGATTGCACCACGATCCTACTGCGTGCTCGGGAACCCCGTGACCGACTGGCCCTCAGCGTTCGCTACCCAGACGTTGGTGCCGTCGGAGGAGATGGCGTCGGGGTCGTCGAAGTGGTAGGGCGATCCTGAGAGCACCTGCACCAGGGCGCCGGTCGAGGCGTCGAGCTCCGTGACCGAGTTGCCGTCCTCATTTGTCACCCACACGTTGGTGCCGTCGGAGGAGATGGCGTCGGGTTCGCCGAAGCCGTAGGCCGATCCCGAGATCACCCGCACCAGGCCCCCGGTCGAGGCCTTGAGTTCGGTGACCGAATCCCCGTTCCAGTTCGCTACCCAGACGTGGGTGCCGTCGGAGGAAACGGCGTAGGGATAATTAAAAGACGATACCGAGATGAAGTTGACCAGGCCTCCAGTCGAGGCCTTGAGTTCGGTGACGGAGTTGCCGTCCTCGTTTGCTACCCAGACGTGGGTGCCGTCGGAGGAGATGCCACAGGGGCAGTTGAAGCCGTACGATCCTGAGAGCACCTGCACCAGGCCCCCGGTCGAGGCCTTGAGCTCCGTGACGCTGTCCCCGTTCGTCACCCACACGTGGGTGCCGTCGGAGGAGACGGCGTCGGGGTCGTCGAAGTCGTAGGCCGATCCCGAGATCACTTGCACTAGGGCCCCTGTCGAGGCGTCGAGCTCAGTGACCGAGTCGCCGTAGTAGTTCACCACCCAGACGTGGGTGCCGTCGGAGGAGACGGCGATGGGATCGTCGAAGCCGTAGGACGATCCCGAGATCACCTTCACCTTGGCTCCCGTCGAGGCACTGAGCTCGGTGACTGAGTTGGTGAAGCGGTTCGCCACCCAGACGTCGGTGCCGTCGGAGGAGATGGCGTCGGGGTCGTCGAAGTGGTAGGGCGATCCCGAGTTCACCTTCACCTTGGCTCCGGTCGAGGCGTTGAGCTCGGTGACCGAGTCCTCGTTCGTCACCCACACGTGGGTGCCGTCGGAGTCCACGGCGCTGGCGCCGTCGAAGCCGTAGGCCGATCCCGAGATCACCTGCACCAGGGCCCCCGTCGAGGCGTCGAGCTCGGTGACCGTGTTGCCGGTTACGTTCGTCACCCACACGTGGGTGCCATCGGAGGATATGCGGTAGGGGCCGTCGAAACCGTAAGACGATCCCGAGAGCACCTGCACCTTGGCCCCGGTCGAGGCGTCGAGTTCGGTGACCGAGTTGCCGCTGTAGTTCGTCACCCACACGTGAGTGCCGTCGGAGGAGACGCCGTTGGGAGCATCGAAGTGGTAGGACGATCCCGAGATCACCTTCACCTTGGCTCCCGTCGAGGCGTCGAGCTCGGTGACCGAGTTGCCGTCCTCGTTCGCCACCCAGACGTGGGTGCCGTCGGAGGAGACGGCGACGGGGTCGTCGAAACCGTAGGGCGATCCCGAGATCACCTGCACCTTGGCCCCGGTCGAGCCGTCGAGCTCGGTGACCGAGCCACACACAACCGTCTCGTCACAGTCGGTGCCCCCGTTCGCCACCCAGACGTGGGTGCCGTCGGAGGAGATGGCCTCGGGGTCGTCGAAACCGTAGGACGATCCCGAGATCACCTGCACCTTGGCTCCCGTCGAGGCGTCGAGCTCGGTGACCGAGTTGCCGTCCTCGTTCGCCACCCACACGTGGGTGCCGTCGGAGGAGACGCCGTTGGGAGCATCGAAGTGGTAGGAGGATCCGGAGATCGTCTTCACCAGGGACCCGGTCGAGGCCTTGAGCTCGGTGACCGAGTCGCCCTCGACGTTCGCCACCCAGACGTGGGTGCCATCGGAGGAGATGGCGGCTGGGGAGTCGAACCCCCACCCGAAGACTTTGGTTTTGGGGATCGCTGTCGCGCGGGGCGCAGCACCCAGCGGGCCAGGAGCCGCTGCCACGGCGGCGAACCCAGCGATGCCCGTACAGAGGGCGCTAGCCGCCATCAAACGCAGGCGCCGTCGGGACATCAGTCCTCACCTTCCCTGGGAGGGTACCGCTTACCCTCAAGAGGATACTCGCCTGGTGCTGCAATGATCCGTCGAGGTGCGCGCTGCTCGGCGGTGGTTGGCGGTGGTGAAGTCCGGGCGTGGTGACGTGGTGAAGCAGGGCGCGCAGGTGTCGACTCGTGGTGCTGATTCCGCAAACGACCTGCGTATTGCGCCGAGGTCGCGTCGGTGTCGGAGCGCCCGGAGGTGCGCCGGAGGGCACCGTCAGTTGCGGGGCACCTCCGACCACGGAACGTCCCTGTCGTAACGGGGCTCTCCGGGAAGCCCGAGCACCCGCTCGCCGAGGATGTTGCGCATGATCTCGGACGTGCCGCCCTCGATGGAGTTGGCCCGGGATCGTAAGAAGCTGTGGCGCACGTCGGCTCGGGCTTCGCCGGCCGTGTCGGGGCGCACCATCTCGTAGTGGCCGGTGTAGAGGGTGCCTGCCATGCCCATGAGGTCGACGCACAGGTCGTAGACGTGCTTGTTGAGCTCGGCTCCGGCCAGTTTGGCCACCGAGCCTTCTGGCCCGGGGGTACCGGCCCGGCGCAGCTCCCGAGCCCGCATGTTGGTGAGGCGCTGTACCTCGGCCCTCACCCAGGCCCGCATGAGCCGGTCGCGCTCGACGACGCTTCGTCCAGGCTTCGCACGGTAGACGTCCAAGGCGTAGTGGATCGGCCCCGATGCTCGGGCCGGCACGCCGCCCCCGATGGCCACCCGCTCGTTCATCAAGGTGGTGGTGGCCACCCGCCACCCCGCCCCCACCTCGTCCAGGCGCTGGTCGTCGGGGATGCGGACGTCGGTGAAGAAGACCTCGTTGAATTCGGCCTCACCGGTCATTTGGCGAAGGGGCCGGATCTCGACCCCGGGCGCCTTCATGTCCACCACGAAGTAGGTCATGCCTCGGTGCTTGGGCATCTCCGGGTCGGTGCGGGCCAGGAGCAGCCCCCACTTGGCCGTGTGGGCCAGGGTGGTCCACACCTTCTGTCCGTTCACCACCCATTCGTCGCCATCGCGCACCGCCCGGGTGGACAGTCCGGCCACGTCCGAGCCCGAGCCCGGCTCGCTGAAGAGCTGGCACCAGATCTCCTCGCAGGTGAACAGCGGTCGAATCCATCGCCGCTTCTGCTCCTCGGTGCCGTGGGTCAGCACCGTGGGGGCAGCCATGCCGTAGCCGATGACATTGCGCACGGACATGTCGGGGGCTCCAGCCCCCCGCAGCGAACGCTCGACGACCACCTGAAGGGACTGGGCCAGCCCCAGCCCTCCGTGGCCCTTGGGGAACCACACCCAGGCCAGGCCGGCGTCGAAGCGGGCACCGAGGAAGCCCTCCACCGTGCTGTTCTTTGGCGGGTGGGAGGCGAGGAACTGCTCTACGGCCGAGGCGAGAGCCTGCTCCTGGTCACTGTCTATGTCCTCGACGACGGCCATGATGCTCGACAATAGGCGGCGTCAGGCACGACGAGGCTTGCGGCGAGTCAGCCGTGCACCGGCGGGCGGCAGTCGATCCAGGGCCGGGCTGCTTCCAGCTGGGCGCACACCGACAGCAGCAGCTCGTCGCGTCCGTAGGCCCCGACGAGCTGCACACCGATGGGCAACCCCTCTTCGCTCCAGTCGAGCGGCAACGACACGGCCGGTTGCCCGGTGGCGTTGAAGGGTGCGGTGAAAGGGACGACGGCGGCCGCTCGGAACAGCGGGGCCAAGGGGTTGTCCGGTGTCGAGGTGAATTGTCCCAGCGGCCACGGTGGTTCCGGGACGGTCGGGGTGAGCAGCAGGTCCCAACCGTCCACCTCCCACCACGAGCGCACCCCTCGGGAGATGTCCTGGATGGAGCGCACGGCGGCCAGGTACTTGCCGGGGGTCAGCGCTCGCGCCATCTCGGCCAGGGTCCAGGTGAGCGTCTCGCAGTCCTCGGGGCCGACGGCCTGCCCTGTGAGCCGGGCGGTGTCCTCCAGGCACCACTCGGCGTAGGCCAGATAGGTGGTGGTGAAGTCGGGTACGAAGGCAGGATCAGCCAGGCGGGCCGGGAGTGCCTCCTCCACGTCGTGGCCCAGGTCTCCCATGAGGGTGGCGGCCGAGTCGACCGCCGCCACGCACTGGCGATCGACGGTGGTGGAGCCGGTGGGGTCGGCCCGCACGACCCCCACCCGCAGCCTTCCGGGTGCTTCTCCCACGGCCTGGCCGTAGGGCCGCTCGGCAGGGACGGCGTAATACGGGTCACCGGGCATGGGACCGGCCAGGACGTCGAGCACGGCGGCCGAGTCGCGCACCGACCGGGTGACCACGTGATCGCACTCGAACCCGGCCCATACCTCCCCGTAATCGGGTCCGAGCGACACGCGGCCCCGGGTGGGTTTGAAGCCGACCAAGCCGCACACACTGGCCGGGATGCGGATGGACCCCCCGCCGTCGTTGGCGTGCCCGACGGCGACCATTCCCGAGGCCACCGCCGCCGCCGAGCCGCCGCTCGAGCCGCCCGGCGAGCGGGAGGTGTCCCACGGGTTGCGGGCCGGACCGTAGGCCTCGGGCTCGGTGGTGGGGACGAGGCCGAACTCCGGCACATTGGTGCGTCCTACGAAGACGAAACCGGCCGCTCGCAACTTCCTCACCATGAAACTGTCGAAGTCGGCTGTGTAGCCGACCCGTCGGCGCATCTTCATGCCTTCGTGGAACGGGTCGCCGGCGCTGGCTGCCGTCAAGTCCTTGAGCACCATGGGCACACCCCGAAAAGGCCCGTCGGGCAGGGTGCCGGTGGCCTGGTCCCGAGCCTTGTCGTCCAGGCGATGGATGACGGCATTGAGCTCGGGGTCGAGCTTGTCGATGCGGGTGAGCGCCTCGTCGACCAGGTCCCTGGCCGACACCTCTCCCCGGCGCACGGCGCCGGCCTGGTCGACGGCGTCGAGGTCGAGTGCACTTGTCATCGCTGCACGCTACCGAGCAACCATCGCTGGGAAAAGGCCCCGGCCCGGCCGGGCCGGGCCGGCTGGAGAGGTGGGACCCGACGGCGCTACCTTTGCGCTGTCAGCAGTGACCCGTGCCAGGCGCGGCAGGAGGAGACGATGGCCGAGCAGTTGACCCTCAGGACCAGGCGGGAGCAGAGGATCATCATGGGGAAGCTGGCCGTCGGCATCGTCGTGGGCGCCGTCTTCACCTTCGTCGTCGCCCCCATCGTCCTGGCCATCGTCGTGGGGCTGGCCGAGGGCCACTGACCCGTTACCGACCAGGTCCTCCAGGCTCGGCTCCCTGGTCGAGCACCCAGGCCGGGGGCCGGGTGACGAATCCGTCGTCGGGCCAGTTCCACCAGCCGGAGGCGGCCAGCGCGCCGCCGTCGGGGTGCAACGTGGTTCCGGTCACGTAAGCCGACAGGTCGGAGGCCAGGAAAAGCACGCAGCTGCCCACGTCCTCGGGGCGGCCCTTGCGCCCCAGCGGGATGGTGACCCGGTCGGTGACGTCGGTCTCCCCGCCGGCGTCGGCTGCTTGGGCGGCGTGCCGCTCACCCGGCCCGACCGTCCTGGCGATGGCGGTGAGGCCGGCGGTAGGGACGAAGTCCGGCGCGATGCAGTTGACCCGGATGCCGGCCGGGCCCAGCTCCACGGCCAGTGTCCGGCACAGATGGGTCACCGCCGCTTTCATGGCGGCGTAGATGGCGAAGCCCGGAGCGGCGCGATGGGCTTCGATGGAGCTGAGCATCACGATGCTCCCGCCCAATCCGTCCTCGGCCATGCGGGTTGCGGCCAGTTGCGTCGCCTCGACCAGCCAGGTGAAGTTGGTGCGGACAAGGGTGTCGCGTCCTTTGGCCGACACCGAGGTGAAGTCGGCCCGGAAGGTGCCACCCACCACGTTGACGAGCACGTCGACGCGCTCGAAGTGCCGGTCCACTTGTGCGAAGAAGCCCGACAGTGCCTCCGGTTCACGCACGTCGAGGCGGGCGCCGAGCACCTGCGCACCGAGGTCACGAGCGACGCCGACGGTGTCGTCCAACGACCGGCTGTCGATGTCGCACAGGGCCAGGTTCACCCCGCAGGCGGCCAGGTCGAGCGCGGACGACCGGCCCAGTCCACCCCCGCCGCCACAGACGACGGCCACCTTGCCGGCCAGTCCGGCTCGGCGATCCAGGAACGACGGGGGAGGCGGCTCGCTCAGCCGAGCTCGCTGCCCACGATGGAGACGAGCGAGACCATCTCGCCCGGATAGCCACCCAGGTTGTGGGTGAGGGCCAATGTCCGGTCGGTGGAGATCTGCCGCTCGGGCCCGGCTTCGCCCCGAAGCTGCAGCCAGCACTCGAAGAACATGCGCAGGCCCGAGGCTCCCACCGGGTGGCCGAAGCTCTTGAGCCCGCCGTCGGGATTGACCGGCAGCTCGCCGTCGAGGTCGAAGGTGCCGGCCAGGACCTCCTTCCAGGCGGTGCCCCGCTCGGCGAAGCCCAGATCCTCCATGAGGACCATCTCGGTGGGGGTGAAGCAGTCGTGGACCTCGGCCATGGCCAGCTGGTGGCGGGGGTCGGCCACCCCGGCCTGGGCGTAGGCATCGTTGGCGGCCGCTTCACACTCGGGGAAGTGGGTGTAGTCGTAGTCGGGATCGATGAGCCCGGACCCGGTTCCGGTGGAGACGGCGAAGGCCTTGATGTACAGCGGCTTGTCGGTGTAGCGGTGGGCGTCCTCGGCTCGCACGGCGATGGCGGCCGCCGCTCCGTCGGCCACCCCGGCGCAGTCGAACACCCCGAGACGCCCGGCCAATCGGGGCGCGGAGAGGACCGTCTCCTTCGACACCGGCTTCTTGAACTGGGCCCGGGGGTTCTTGGCTCCGTTGGCGTGGTTCTTCGAGGCGATAGTGGCCAGCACGTCCATGAGCTGGTCCTCGTCGAGGCCGTACTTCTTGGAGTAGGCGGGGACGATCATCGAGTACATGGCGGCCGCCGTGAGCGTCCTGCCGGTGCCGTCGCCGGCCGGCTTGGGCGAGGCGATGCCCTGGTACCCGCCGTCCTTCAATTTCTCGGCCCCCACCGCCATGGCCATGTCGTAGGCCCCCGAGGCAACGGCGTAGGCGGCCGCCCGCAGTGCCTCGGAACCGGTGGCACAGAAGTTCTCCACTCGGCTCACCGGCTTGCCCTGGATCTGCAGGGGTCGGGCCAGGGTCATGCCACTGGATCCGGAAGTGGCGGTGCCGATCCAAAAGGCGTCGACGTCGTCCTTGGTGACGCCGGCGGACGAGAAGGCGTCCATGGAGGCGTCGACGATGAGGTCGTCGACGTCCTTGTCCCAGTGCTCACCGAACGGCGTGCAACCCATGCCGATGATGGCCACCCGGTCTTTTATCCCGTGCGAGGACATCGTCGCTCCTCCTGTCGTGAAACGGTCAGCTCTGCGGCGTCCGGTGCACCGGGCGCGCCTTCCAAAAGTAATCGTGGACTCCGTCGGCGCTGTAGAGCCGGCGGAACGTCATCTCCACCCGATCGCCGATGGACAGGGACTGGGCGTCCACATCGGTCAGCTCCACCGGGTAGCGCCCCCCGCCGTCGAAGTCGATGACGGCGAAGACGATGGGCGGGCTGGGGGAATAAGCAATGCGGTCGATGGTGAAGGTGGCCACGGTGCCCGGGGTGCCGGCCAGGCACACCGGCTCCATGTCGTCGACGGCCCCGCCCTGCATGGAGATGCGAGAGGGAGGAAGGTGAATGGCGCCGCTGGAGCGGTCGCGCGAGCCCACGAAAGCGAACTTCCAGTCCTCGGCCCGCCAGGCCGAGGGTGACTGTACCCGCAGCGGCTCGGGCCGACGCGGTGGCTCGGCAGTGAGCATCCCCCGCCAGGAGAGGAACTTGCCGTAGGGCAGCTCGGCTCCAGCTTCGATCTGCCCGGCCACGGTGCGAAGCGGTTGCCAGGCGGAGATGGCCTCGGTGGTGCGCAGCAACAGCACTTCCACGCCGTCGGCCAGGTGGACCAGGGCGATCAGCTGGCCCGGTGCCCTGTGCTCCAGAACCGAGGTGAGCACCACACCGGGATGGGCGGCGCCCGCCTGGCCCACGGTGGCGGTCAGGTCGTCGGCCAACGCCTCTTTGGCCGTGCCCAAGGTGGCGGCCAGCGACCGGGCGGCACGGGCGTGCATGGAGGTGACCACCAGCTTGTCCACCGCTGAGGCTTCCAGACCCGCCGTCTTGAGCGCCCGCTCGAAGGCCTCGCGGCCCAGCGGCAGATAGCGCGTCTCACCGAAGCGCTCCTCCCACACCTTGGAGCGACGCTCGCCCGGGGTGCGCCAGCGCTCGGTGAACTCGTCGGTGGCCGAAGCGGCGCCGACCAGGTCGGCGATCACCGGCGACCCCGGTCCGTCCTCGCCCACCAGGAAGGCGGCCGCCGCGTCCCCACCGGCTGTCTCGTCGGGGCCACCGGGCAGGCCGTCGCGCATGTCGGCCATCGCCACCAGGGTGGTGCCGGCACCGGTCAGAGCCACAGAAAGAGCGCCCACCCCCGACCGCAGGGCCCCACCGAAGTCGAGGGCGTCCACCTCGACGGGCAGGCGCAGGGCGGCATGGATGGCGGTGGCGTTGGTCTTGTCGACGTAGGCCGGGGTGGGAGTGCTGAACCACAGCGCCGAAGGCGCCGCCGCCGGTACCGGGCCCAGGGCCAGGCGGGCCGCCTCCAGCCCCATGGTGGTGGTGTCCTCGTCGTGGGAGGCCACCGAGCGGGTGCCTTTTCCTCCGCCGGTGCCGAGTAACTCGGCTATGGCCGAGCGACGCAGACGGCGGTAGGGGACGTATCCGGCGGCGCTGAGAATCCCTCGCATCGGGGAAATGGTAATCGGGCTCCCCCGGGGCGGGCCCAATCGAGGTTCGAGTGCGTCCGACGGTGGGCGAAGACAGTTCGCTTAGGCGCCACCGTCTTCGCCCGCAGGGGGGCGACCCCGGCGAGGCAGGCCGGCGGCTTGCCTGGGCATCCGGCCCGCTTCGGTCAATGCCCGGCGCAGCAAGAGCTCGACGTGGGCATTGAGGCTACGGAAGTCATCCGACGCCCAGCGGACCAGGGCGTCGTGCACGGCCGGGTCGACGCGCAGAAGAACCGGCTTGCGGCCGCTGCTCACGAATAGAGCGTTCCGGCGTTGACCACCGGAGCCGGTGGCTGGTCGCCGCACAGCACCACCATGAGGTTGCTCACCATGGCGGCCGTGCGTTCCTCGTCGAGCTGGACCACACCCTGCTCGGTGAGGCGCTCCAGGGCCATCTCCACCATCCCCACCGCTCCTTCGACGATCCGGGACCGGGCCGCCACCACGGCGCTGGCCTGCTGCCGGCGCAACATGGCCTGGGCGATCTCGGGAGCAAAAGCCAGGTGGCTGATGCGCACCTCCACGATCTCGACGCCGGCCAAGGAGACCCGCTCGGACAGCTCCCGGGCCAGCTGGTCGGCCACCACGTCGGTGGATCCTCGAAGGGACGTTCCTCCACCTTGGGGGTCGTCGTAGGGATGACCATTGGCCACGTGGCGCAATGCGGATTCGGATTGCGCCGAAACGAAGCCGGGATAGTGGTCCACGGCGAACACCGCCTTAGCCGTGTCGGCCACCTGCCACACCACGATGGCGGCGATCTCGACCGGGTTCCCTTCGGCGTCGTTGACCTTGAGCCGGGCCGTCTCGAAATTGCGCACCCGGACGCTCACCGCCCGGCGCACGGTGAGGGGCCACGTCCACCACAGCCCGGGCCGGCGGACGGTGCCGACATAGGAGCCGAAGAACTGCATGACCCTGCTCTGTCCGGGCGCCACGATCACCAAGCCGCTGGCCCCCAGGAAGAAGACGAGATAGGGGATGACGCCCCAGGCGCCGGCGCCGTCCACCGCGGCCAGCACCATGCCCGCCACGCAGGCCAGCAACAGGGCCACGCCCAGCCAGCCGGTCACCATGGCTGCCGGCCGTTCCACCATGGCGACGCCCGTTCCTCTCGGGCCGACGGGCACCCGCTCCCCTGCCTGTCCCTGCTCGCTCATGCCGCCTCCCTCGATAGAAAAGTGATATCTAATTGATATCACTTTTCTCCTCCCCGGGGCAGAGGTCGGCCCTCGATGAGGACCCGCGGTCCGTGCCGAGCAGGGCGGCTTTGCACCCAAATAGAATCTGACGGTCAGTCAGAAATCGGATCGGCCGGTCGGTGGGCCGGCGGCCGGAGGAACAGGCCCAGATGGACTTCGAGTTTTCCGACGAACAGCTGTCGTTCCTGGCCGAGGTGGAGCAGTTCCTCGACGATCACGACGATCCCGAGGTCTTCGACCTCGCCCGGGAGAACATGGCCCAGATCGTCGACACCCCGGCGCGCCGGGCGTTCATGGCCGAGATGGGACGCCGCGGCTGGCTGGGGATCACCTGGCCCAAGGAGTACGGCGGCCGGGAGGGCGACGGGGTCTACGAGTACCTGCTCAACGAGGCCCTGGCCGCCCGAGGTGGGCCCCAGATCGGCAAAGGTGTGGGCATCATCGGCAAGACGCTCATCCGTCACGGGAGCGAGAAGCTGAAGCGCGAATTCCTACCCAAGATCCTGCGCAACGAGGTGGAGTTCGCCGTGGGCTACTCCGAGCCCAACGCCGGCTCCGACGCCGCCTCCATGCAGCTCAAGGCCACCCGTGACGGCGACGGCTGGCGACTCAACGGTCAGAAGACCTGGACCACGTCGGCTCATTTCGCCGAGTGGTACTGGGTGGGAGCGCGCACCGATCCGGAAGCCCCCAAGCATTTCGGCATCACCCTGTTCCTCGTGCCGCTGGAGCATCCCGGCATCACGGTCAAGCCCATCTGGACCATGGGTGACGAGCGCACCAACGAGGTGTACCTCGACGAGGTGTGGGTGCCCGACGACTACGTGGTGGGCGAGGTCAACCACGGCTTTCAGTACATCTCCGAGGCCCTCGACCTCGAGCGCTTCACCTTGTTCACCTTCTCGCCCATCGGCCAGCGGTTGGAGCTGTTGTGCCGGTACGTGGCCGGCGCCCGTCGTGACGGGCGCCCCCTCAGGGACGACCCGCTCGTGCGCCGGCGCCTGGCCCAGATGGCCACTCAGGCGGAGGTGGCCCGCGTGCTCGGGCTGCGTTTCGTCCATGCCTCGTCCCGGGGAGGCGCCCCGCCTACAACGGAGGCTTCGGAGTACAAGCTCTACGCAACCGAGCTGTCCAAGCGCCTGGCCGACGCTTCCATGGACATCGCCGGACCCGGATCCCAACTACGTATCAGGACCGCCGGCGCTCCCATGGAGGGGCGGGCCGAGTCGACGTACCGCTACACCGTCATCGACACCATCGGAGGCGGCGCCTCGGAGATCCAGAAGAACATCATCGCCCGGCGCAAGCTCGGGCTGCCCAAGAACTTCTGACGTGCCGCCGACTTTCGAGATGGGCGTGGCCGGTGCCATCGGCTTGTGCGGACCTCTACAGGGGGTCACGGTGCTCGACCTCTCGACGGTCGGCCCGGCATCGCGCTGCACGCGCCTGTTGTCCGACTACGGCGCCGAGGTGGTGAAGGTGGGGCCGGTGCCCGGCCGCGGGCCCCAGGGCACGACGCCGCCGTCTTGGGCCTACAGCGGAGGACGCGGTACCCGGCGCCTCCAGGTCGACCTGCGCCGTCCCCGGGGATTGGAGGCCTTCTTGGTGCTGGCCGCCGAAGCGGACGTGGTGGTGGAGAGCTTCCGCCCCGGAGTGGCCGAGCGACTCGGTATCGGGTACCAGGCCGTGCGCCAGCGCAATCCCGGCGTCGTCTACGTCTCGACCAGTGGCTATGGACAGAACGGGGCGCGGGCCGCCTGGGCCGGCCACGATCTCGACTATCTGGCCGTTGGGGGATTCCTGGCCATGAGCGAGCCAGTCGGCGGCGGGGGTCCTCCGCTACCGGGCGCCACCGTGGCCGACTCGGCGGCGGGCGGCATGCAAGCGGCTCTGGCCGTGTGCGCGGCGTTGGTGCAGCGAGCCTCCTCCGGCGTGGGTACCTACCTCGACGTGGCCGTAGCCGACGGGGTGCTGTGGCTCATGTCGTTGGCCGTGGAGGAGCAGCTGGCCACCGGAAGGACGGTCGGTCCGGGTCACGACGTGCTCTCGGGTCGGTTCGCCTGTTACGGGACCTACTCCGCCGGCGACGGGAAGTACCTGGCGGTGGCCGCCATCGAGCCCAAGTTCTTCGCCAACCTGTGCGCCGCTCTCGATTGCGAGCAGTGGGTGGACAAGCAGTACGACGACGAGGCCCAAGGCGAGCTGCGTCGGGTGCTGGCCGACGCCTTCGCCCGCCGCGGCCGCGACGAATGGGTGGAGCTGTTGGCGGCCGCCGACACCTGCTTGGCCCCGGTGCTCGAGATCGGCGAAGTGGCGGGGGACGAGCACTTCGCCGCACGCGGCGCTTTCATCGAGGCGGTCGACGGCGAAGGACGGCGTTTCTGGCAGGTCGGCCGGGTGCTGGCCGGCATGGCGCCGGTCGACGAGCCGGCGATGCTGCCCGCATCGGGCACAGACACCGAAGAGCTGCTCCTCGGTGTCGGGCTTCCCGCTCCCGAGGTGGCTGAGCTGATGGAGACCGGAGTGGTGGCGTGAGCCCCGGTCCGGCTCCCGTCCCGGCCGACGTCGAGGCGGTGATCGGTGTGGCGCAGTACGAGGAGGTGGGGGAGTTCCCCGTCGAGCGGGGCTACGTGTGGACCAGCTGTGCTTCGGTCGAGAACGGCAACCCGCTGTTCTGGGAGGACGAGGTGGCCGAGGAGATCACCGGCGGCCCCATAGCTCCCCCCACCATGATCTCGGTGTGGTTCAGACCCCACCACTGGGCGCCGGGTCGCAGTGCCGCCCGTCTGCCCCTGCAGGTCCATTTCGACTTGAAGGAACGGTTGGCGCTCCCCGAGGCGGTCATGACCGACAACACCATCGTGTTCCACGAACCGGTACGTCCGGGTGACCGGCTGCGTACCCACCAGGTGCTGCGTTCGGTCAGCGACGAGAAGACGACCAAGCTCGGCACCGGTCGGTTCTGGGTGATCGACGTCGAGTACCGGAACCAGGACGACGAGCTGGTGGCCGTCGAGAGCTACACCGGCTTCGGTTATCGGCGGGAGGGCGGGTGACCAGCGCGCCCAAGCTGCTGCTTTCCTCGGTCGCCAAGGGCGACGTGCTGCCCTCGCTCCGCTATTCGGTGACGGCCACCACGGTGGTGCTCGGTGCCATGGCCAGCCGGGACTGGCGGCCCATGCACCACGACAAGGACTTCGCAGTGGAGCGCAACGGCCTGCCCGACATCTTCCTGAACACCCCCAACCAGGCTGCCTGGTTCGAGCGCTATGTCACTGACTGGACCGGACCACACGGACGGCTGGGACGCGTCACCTTCCGCATGAAAGGTTCAGTGTTCCCGGGCGACGTCATGGAGCTCTACGGGGTGGTCGACGACGTCGTCATCGACCGGGTGGGGTGTGGTTGGGCCCAACTGTCAGTGGTGCTGCGGGTCGGTGACGAGGAGAAGACCACCGCCGTGGTGCGGGTGGCCCTGCCCGTCGACGAGTCCGACAACCCTTGGCGCCGGCGCACCGACCAATGGCGACCGTGAGGAGCGAGTAGTGATCGATCTCGAGTTCACCCCCGAGCAGCAGATGCTGCGTGAAACCGTGCGCGGGGTGTGCGAGAGCTACTGTCCCCTCTCCACCGTCCGCTCGCTGGAGGACGATCCCATGGGGATCCCGGCCGAGCTGTGGAAGCAGTTCGGCGAGCTGGACCTGATCGGCCTGCTCTTGCCCGAGCAGTACGGAGGGGCAGGTATGTCGCTCGTGGAAGGAATCGTCCTCTACGAGGAGCTGGGACGGGCTCTCGTGCCCGTTCCCCACTTCGTGAGCGCCGTTCTCTGCGGTGGGGCACTGGCCCGTGCCGGCTCGGAGGAGCAGAAGGCCCATTGGCTGGCGGCCATCTCTTCGGGCGTTTCGGTGCTCAGCGTGGCCTGGCTGGAGCCAGAGGGTGGTTTCGGGCCGGCCGGGATCGCCACCAGGGCGGAGCCCGATGGCGACGGCTTCCGAGTGACCGGCACCAAGCGTCACGTGCCGTTCGCCGCCGCCGCCCAGCGGCTGGTGGTCCTGGCCCGCACGGGCGACCAGCCCGAGGAGGTCGACCTCTTCGTCATCGATCCCACCGCCCCCGGCGTGCGGCTGACCCAGCAGTTCTCGATCGCTTCCGACACCCAGTACCAGGTCGACCTGGACGACGTGGCGGCGGCGGCCACCGAGCGGATCGGTCCGGCCGGCTCGGGGTGGGCCACTTGGGATGAGGTCATGCACGAGGGCATCGTGCTGCTCGCCGCTCAGGCCATGGGCGGCGCCGGCCAGGCTCTCGACATCACCGTTCAATACGCCAAGGACCGCCACCAATTCGACAAGCCGCTCGGTGCGTTCCAGGCCATCGCCCACTATCTCTCTGACGCGGCCACCGCCGTCGACGGGGGCATCACCCTGGTGCACGAGGCGGCTTGGGCGCACGGCGCCGGGCGCCCCGAAGCTCGCCGGCTGGCCGCCATGGCCAAGCTGTTCGCCTGCCAGACCTACCGGGACGTGACCGCCATGGCCCAACAGGTCTTCGGCGGGATCGGTTTCACTGTCGAGTTCGACATCCAGCTCTACTTCCGCCGGGCCAAGGCGCTGCAGTTGTCGTGGTGGGACACCCCCCATCTGGAGGAGCTTGTGGCTGCTGCGGTTCTCGGAGACGCCCGGGGGTGAACCCCGGTGACAGCGTTTCGTGCTCGACGCCGAGCTCGAAAGTGCGGACGCAGGTGGTGGCCTGCGCTCGGTCGCTCGACGAGCCTCAGTCGGCCGCCAGCGCTTCGGTGCCTTCGAGCCCCAGGCTGAACCCCTGCAGGAAGGCATCCACCTCCCCCATGCGCGGGTAGCGGGAGGCCAGCTGGTGGAAGCGAGGTGAGTGGTTCGGCTCGTCGAGATGAGCGAGTTCGTGCACCAGGACACCGTCGAGCACCCAGGGAGGAACGACCCGGAGGCGATCAGAGACACGGATGTCACCATTGGTGGCGGTGCACGAGCCCCACTGATGCCGTTGGTTGGCCACCCAGCGAATCGAGCTGGGCAAGGAGCCGCGCAGGTAGTGACGGGTCAGGTAGGCAGCCCGCCCGGCGAGGTCCTCGTCCGAGGCCCGCCGGTTGGGCCGTTGCGCCAGGACCCGGCGGACCAGGTTCTCCACCATGGCATCGCTCTCGGGTGGCCGCATCCAGGAGGGGAGGACGACCACGACGGTGTCGTTCTGCCAGAAGGCGGTGGCGGTCTTGCGTCGGCGCGCGCTTCTCCGGATCTCTATGGCGGCAGAAGCGGGTATGTCCTCGGACATGCGGCCATCTTGGCGTGAGGGTGTCACGGTAACGGCCATCCCCGTCGACCAGGGGCGATGGCCCACGAGCGTTGACCGGCGGCCGCGCCGGCCAGGCGTCTCGGAGTCCGGCCGTCGCAGCGGATCGCTCGCGGAGCTCAGGCGGCGACGAAGGGAACGTTCGAGAAGCCGTGGACGTTGCTCTGATGCACCCGGCGGGCTTTGGACTCGTCCACGTCGTAGCGGGGGAAGGCCGAGGAGAATTCCTCGAGTCCGACCCGTCCCTCCAGCCGGGCCAAAGCGGCGCCCAGGCAGAAGTGCAGGCCGTGACCGAAGCCCGTGGCCAGGTGCGTGGGGCGCTCGATGTCGAAGCGATCGGCGTCCTGGTATGCACGTTCGTCGCGGCTGGCCGAACCGGTTACCAGCAGCACCCGGGCGCCCCTGGCCATGACCGTGCCGTGGCACTCGACGTCCTCGGCGAGGACACGTCCCTGGTACTGCGAGGGTGCCCAGTAGCGGAGGGTCTCCTCCACGGCACCCGCCGCCAGGGTGTGGTCGGCCCGGAGTCTGTCCCACTGTTCCGGCCAGCGGTGGAAGAGGATGGCCGCGTTGGCCAGCAATTTGGTGAGGGTCTCGGTCCCCGCCATCCCGATGAGCGCGCAGAAGCCGAGCACGTCCTGGTCGGAGAGGTGAGAGGTCTCTCCTCCTTCGGTAACCTCGGCCTGGCACAGTTTGCTCATCAGTGAGTCGTCGGGGCTCCGGCGCTTGTCGGCGAGCAAAGCGCCCCAGTACTCCTGCATCGTGGCCATGGCTTCGATCGCTTCTCGGCCGATGTAGGGGGGATCATCGGTGCGCTCGAGAGTTGCGTCCATGAGCCGCCGCAGACGGTTGCGATCGGGCGAGGGGACACCCAGAAGTTCCATGATCACGTCCATGGGCAGCAAGGCGGAGAATTCCTCGACGAAGTCGCCACCACCTTTCTCCCGCAGCGGTTCCAGATAACCGAGTGCGGTGGAACGCACGAACGGCTCCAAGTCGGAGATCGCCCGCGGGGTGAAGGCACGGTTCACCAGGCGGCGATTCAGATCGTGCCCGGGCGGGTCCATGAAGATCATCATGGGGAGCAGGGCGGCGGTGTCGATGCGCTCCAGGGTGGTTCCCTCGGCCGAGCTGAACACCAGTGGCTGTTGGGATGCTTCGACCACGTCGGCGAAGCGAGTGAGGGCGTAGAAATCCAGTTCAAAGTTGTGATAGCAGGGGGCCTCGTCCCGCAGGTGTCGGTAGACCGGGTAAGGGTCGTCTTGGAACTCGTAGGAGAACGGGTTCAGCTCCACGGGCTCCCTCCGCCCTGGTCCGTATCCCGCCAAGGGACCGGTCAACGAGGCGAAGTGTAACCTACCCGCACTCGATCCTGTCTGTGGGAAGTGTCATGAACAAGCTGCACGTCGAGTGGCTGAGTAGTCCCGACTGGGCTCGGATGCTCGAGGAGAACCTGCTGCCATGGGTCCTCGCTGCCGGAGATCTCGGTGACGACGTGCTCGAGATCGGGCCCGGACCCGGCCTCACCACCGACCTGCTGCGTCCGCTGGTGCCCAAGCTCACCGCTGTGGAGATCGACGAAGGCCTGGCTGCCGCCTTGAGCGAACGTCTGGCCGGTACCAACGTCACGGTGGTGTGGGCCGATGCCAGCCGTTCCGGCCTCGAGTCCGATCGGTTCTCGGCGGCCACGTGCTTCACCATGCTCCACCACGTTCCTTCGCCGGCCGAACAGGACAGATTGTTCAGCGAGATCTGCCGCATGCTGCGCCCCGGAGGCCTGTTGCTGGTCGAGGACGGCAAGGACTCGGACATGATGCGCGAGTTCCACGTCGACGACGTGTTCAATCCGGTGGAACCCGACACGGTGGGGGTCCGGCTGATGGAGGCCGGTTTCGAACAGTGCGAGATCCACGACTTGGGCTACGGGATTCGTCTGTCGGCCCGCAAACCCTGATCGGTGGCCATACCTACTTCACGAAAGCCAGCGCCCGTCGATGGTCGGAATAAGCGCGGTATCAGCGGAGAACCGGCGGGCGAGTGAGGACGGGTTCCCGGTCGGTCCCGTTCGTACCCTGCACGAGGGCATTGGCCTCTCGCCACCAAAGGGCAAACTCGTCAGCAGGCAGTGGAGGTGCCCAGACGAATCCCTGGCCCACATCACAGCCGACAGCAGCGGCAAGCCTGTGGAGGCGCTCGTCGCTTATACCTTCTGCCACCACGCGTAACCCCATGGCGTGAGTCATGTCGACGATGGCCTTCACGACCGAGGTGGAGTCATCAGGAGCATCCAGACGCTCTATGAACGAGCGGTCGACTTTGACAGTCGACACCGGCAAGGTGTGGAGGTATGCCAACGACGAATAGCCGGTTCCGAAGTCGTCGATGGCGACTCGTACCCCGAGATCCTTGAACGCTTCGAGGGCGCTCTGGGTGGTACTGCCGTCGGACATCACCACTGACTCGGTTACCTCCACGGCGACACGCTCAGGAGCGATGCCGTAACGCTTCAGCAAATCGCGAATCAGGTCGGGCATTTCCGGATCCTCGAGCTGCTTGGCCGAAAGGTTGACCGAGAGCACTTGGAGATGAGGTGCGTCGAGTTGGGCGTCCCATTCGGCCGTCTGAGTAAAGGATTGCTCGAGCACCCAATTCCCGATGGGGACGATGAGGCCGAGCTCTTCGGCGAGGGGGACGAAATCGAGCGGTGGCACCAGACCTTTCGTCGGATGGTGCCAGCGGATAAGGGCTTCAGCCGCCATCGGTCTTCCCGTTGTCAACTCGACTCCAGGCTGGTAGTAGAGCTCGAACTCGGCGCGCTCGAGAGCCTTGCGCAGCTCTCTCTCCGTCTCCAGGCGTTCCCTCATGCGCTCATGGAGCGCATCGTTGAACACCTCGACCTGGTTGCGACCTGCTTCTTTGGCGTAATACATGGCTGTGTCTGCGTTGCGGAGGACTGTGGCCGCATCTGCGCGCTCGTCTGGGAGGACGATGCCAGCGCTCCCGGTGATGGTCAGTTCCTCCCCTCCAGCCCGGATCGGTGCGTCGAGCACTCGCAGGACCCGCCTTGCTGCCGCCACAGCGTCGGTGATTCCCACTATGTCCCTGATTATGAAGACGAACTCATCGCCGCTGAATCGCGCCGCTGTCTCCCCTGCCCGAATCACGTGTTCGAACCGGTCGCCGACTTCCTTGAGAACCTCGTCTCCTCTGTCGTGCCCCAAGGTGTCGTTGACCGTCTTGAATCGGTCGAGGTCCAAGAAGAGCACAGCGAAGTTCGATCGGTTACGCCTTCTTCGTGCAAGTTCCTGGTTCAAGCGGTCGAGCAGCAGGGCTCTGTTGGGCAGGCCGGTGAGCGTGTCATAGAAGGCTTGATGGGCCAGTTCCTCCTGGGCGTGGATCTCCTCAGTAACGTCCTCGATAGTGACAACGTAACCGCTCTCCTTCCCTCCTCCCTTGGGTGACGCCGACACCTTGACGTGGCGAAGCTCACCGTCGGTGCGTCTCAGCCTGAAGGTGGCGGCCTCCCTGTCGCGTTCGGGACGGGCTCTGTCGATCAAAGCCATCAGAGCCGGAACATCGTCGGGTTCGACGGCGTCGATCCAGCCGCGTCCCATGAGCTGGTCGAGGTCCATCCCGGTTATCTCGGAGATCCGGGGATTGGCGAGTTCGACGGACGCACTGACCGACACCTCGAGTATTCCTATCGGCGCGGTAGCGGCCAGGATTCGAAAGCGCTCCTCCGAGGCCTTCAGGCTGGAGGCACTTCGGGCCAGGATCACTCCGATCGCCAAAGCCGTGGGCACCACGAGGAAGACGGCGTCTATGGCACCGCCGGAGTCCTTGGCCCCGAGTACATAGGGGAGTAGGTAGGCCGTCGCCGCCAGAGGGGTGGTGAAGAGGCACCAACTGGCTCCGTGCCAGTAGCCGATCCAGCCCAGGATCACCACCAGGTAGATTCCCAAGGCAACCTGAGGGACGAAGCCTAAAGACGCGTTGACGACATAGATGGCCATCGCCGGGAGCACGACGACGGTCGACACCCGTGCTGGCCAGCGTCCCCAGGGCAGGGCGATCGCCACGACGCCGATCACCAAAGTCATGAGATCTAGGGTCACCTCGCGGCCAGGGTTGACGCCGCCGGGGATGGCATCGTTGGCCAGGCCCACGACTCCGACGATCGAGAACAGGAGGCCCGCCTGTCGGCCCGCCTCGCGGCCGCCCTGAGCGAGGCGGTCCACCAGGCCCTTGATGGCGCCTGCCCGCTGGCGTCGCAGCAGCCGGCGGGGGGTGGCCGTCGACAGCGCGCAAGCCCCACGCGTCATGGTTCATTGTCGGACGGTCCGGGCGGAATCTTTACGTCGAGAGCCGCCACGTTCTCGTAGCCGTGCCACCCCATCGAAGTTGGAGTCGGAACACGGGTTGCAAAGACGTTTTGCGTGTGTTGTGAGCTGTTCGAGGGACCGCGTCGCTATGCCCGAGCTGGACCGAACGGCGCCAAGGACGCCTAACCGGTCAGTCCTCGGTGGCCGGACCCCATCGGGGATAGCGCAGGGGGAACCCGTACTCCCGGGGACCTTGCCCGGGGTGGCCTCGGATCATTGAATCGTGTTCGCCGGGCACTTCGAGCTGAACCCGCCCACCATGCTGTCGGCGTCCCATCCGTGCTTGTTGTGGGTCTTCCACTGGGCCAATGTAAGCCAGTTGTTAGTGGGGAGCGCGAAGTTCCCGTTCACCGAATTGGCATTGGTCGTCAGGTTCTCATAGTCGTTGCAGTTGATCACCACTCCCGCCTTGGGCTGTTGGTCGACCTCGAGGAGGGCGTTGTACTTGTCCGTATTGGTCGAGCCCGTCGAGGTGTCCAGTCCGATTATGGTGTTGTGCCACACCTGCACGTCAGACCACGTACCAGTGGCGCCCCCGAGGTCCACAACAGGTGAACCATCGTTCTTCCGGTCGAGGAACCATTGGCTCTGGTTCTGAATCGTGTTGTCGTGGACGTAGACGTCCGTCAACTTGGAGCCTTTTCCGAATTCCTCCACGTACAGACCTACGTAGGCATGTCCGGCCACCTGTGACTGTCCACTCACTCCGGGTGGCTCCGTCTCACCGAGGCTGGGGTCTCCGGCGGACGTTCCTGGGTCGTCCTCCACGGTGTTCCACGAGACCAGGATGTAGTCCGTATAGCCGTAGCTCTTCTCCACATCGACGTCGATGCCCTGATCGGTGTTCCACACGTCGTTCTGATCGATCCAGATGTACGCTGCACCATCGTCGTAGATCCCGGCGGCATTCTCGGCGATCGGCTCGCACACCCCGGCCGTGCTGTCCCACCTTCCGTAGGCGCTGTTCGAGTATGTGTCCACGTCGTAGACCGTGTTGTCCGCCACCAAGCCATGTCGAGCCTGACTGACATCTGACGTGAACTTCCCCTGTTCCCAGCCGATGGTGTCGATTCCGATGTTGTCGGTGTCGTGGATGGTGTTGCCGTACACGAGAAAGTCCTCGATGTCGCCGTTGACCGTCACGGTTTCGCTCTGACCGGTCCGCGTCGCCGAAACGGTATTGTCCTCGATAACGACGTGTTGCAACGCGTGGGCGGCGTCGGTGGAACCCGCCGAGATGACGGCGATGCCATATGCGTCCACATTTTGGTTGTTGCAGTCGCTCTTGGAGCTGGTGTCCTCGTCAGCAGTGTTTCGGATGTTCTCCACAGTGTTGTCGAACAGGTAGATATCGCTGCACGAACCTCCATTGAGATAGCAAGCCGAGAGGTGTGGTGTCGTGGACTGATTGGTGGTGGTGACGTCGCTACGGACCTCGACCAAGATACCACTAGGCGTCTGCGCCGTACCGTCAAACATGTAATTCTCGATCGTCAAACCGTATACTTCGACGCTGCGCGAATCGACGAGGCTGATCCCGCCGGCGTCCGACTCGTACTCGTTCGGGTCTACGTCCTTCTGCTTGGCCGTGCCCAGGTCCAGCGTGGCGCTTTGTCCGGGCGCGGGCGCCAGTACGAGCAACGCTTTGCTGTCCTTGCTCCATACATGGATGGGCGAGGTGAACGTACCAGTCAAACAGACGGTCGTCGTGGTCGTGATGGTGTTCTCGTTCGAGGCGATCCACGTGTTCACGTCGGCTGCTGTGTCCCCCGAGGTGGCGTCGAACTCGACGGTGCACGACGTCGGCGCTGAGATCGGCTGACCGGTGGGCGTCTGCGGATTGGGGATGAGGCCGTCTCCGTCGACAGGCGCCGCGCCTTGGGACTCTTCGGGAAAGGACGACGAGGTCACCGGTGGTCTGGGCTGTGTCACAGCCGAGGTCGCAGCGAAGGCACCATGGGCAGGGGCCCACCACAGCAGGGACATCGCTGTCGCACCGACGACAACTCGGACTCGGTTGGGATTCCGCAACATAGGCACCAGTCCAACCGTCCTCTGATCGGTCCTGTGCTCACTGACAGGCTATCAATGGGATTGCCGGCCGTTCAATGCCGACGTCCGGGTTGTCCGAAATCGTCAGCTGAGGTCGCTCAGGACGACCGCCTCGTCTTGTGCCTTACCTTGCTCCGTGCACGGTGTGGCTGACCTGCCGATACCGACCACCGCCTGGATCGCGGGCCGAGGGAGAGTTGCGCTTCCCAAACCTCCAGTCCCTGCTCCCGCTGGGACCCACTCGCGTAGGAGGCCACGCGAGTGGTGCACGATTATGCGATTGTTATGGGGTGGAGGCTTCTATCGAGAGCCAGAGACAGGCACAGATTGATCTACCTAACTCGTGCCCCCGTAGCTCAGTGGATAGAGCATCGGTTTCCTAAACCGGGTGCGCAGGTTCGAGTCCTGCCGGGGGCGCACTTGTGATGTCGCGAGACATCGAGGACCGAGATGTCGCGAGACATCGTGCACCGCGAATCCCGTCTGGTCAAGGGTGCGGTTGGTAGTCCCGGCTGGGATCGAGGACGAGCCGCCGCAGCGGCAAGCGGTCGAGGCTCACGATCTCGATGTCCCGGCCGTCGATGAGCATGGCCACGGGCCAGCCCTCATAGGCGTGG
>JASHZK010000098.1 GCA_030042575.1 Acidimicrobiales bacterium | reverse complement strand
GGCTGGGGCACCAACCTCCGTGGCTCGGCTGCCTCAGAGATCGCCGTCGGCTCGACTGCCGAGGTGCCAGCCACCGCACATCTCGCACCGGTACGAACCGACGAGGGTGCCGTGATCCAACCGTGCCTGTAGAGCGGCCCGCTCGGCGTCGGCCTGAGAGCGAAAACGGGTCTTGGCCGTGCCGTCGGCGCGGAAGTGAGCCAGACGCGGACGTCGGGGGACCTGCTCTCGTTCCCCGACGCGTCGAAGTCGCCGCCGGCTGGTCATGTCCGACCCGTGGCCGGAGCCGGACGACCAGGGCGCGCACCAGCCTGTAGCTGGCCCAGGAGCTCGGAAGTGGCGGCGGCCGCCACCATGCGGCGGGCCCCATGGTCGACGACGCACAACTCGGCCCCCTGGAGCTCGGTCACCGAGGCACCGGCCTCGGTGCACAGCAGCACCCCGCCCAGATAGTCCCAGGGCCCGAGGCGGGACGCCCCCACCACCGAGAAGGCATCGAGGGTGCCCTCGGCCACGGCGCACAGGTCCAGGGCGGCCGCTCCAAAGGCACGGTACTGCGACCATCCGAAATGACGGTCGGGATAGCCGGAGAACCCGATCAGCGCCCTGTGCATGTCGGTGGCGCCGCTCGGGTGTATCGGGGCATCGCCCCGCCACGCCCCTCCTCCCCGCACGGCGTGGTAGCGGATGCCGGTGGCCAGGTTGGCCACCACTGCGGCACGCGGCCCCTCGGAGTCGATGACGCACACACTGCTGGCGAACCAGGCCAATCCCCGCGCCGCATTGGTCGATCCGTCCACGGGATCGATCACGGCCACGAGCTCGGCGTCGGCGTGGCGGGTGCCGCTCTCCTCCGAGAGCACGCCCAAACCTGTTCCCTCCAGCACCGACAGAGCCGCTCGGTCGGCGACCAAGTCGATGCCGTACTGCCCCGGCCGCTGCCCGGCACCCCGCCAGTCGTCCAGCTCCCCGAGAGCGCCGGCCACGGCGTCCACCACCTGGTGACAGAGGCCGAGCAGCCGGTCGTCGTCCACCTGTCCGACCCTACCGGGCCGTCCGGTCACTGACCGTGCCGCTGAAGGGAGCCGTTAGGCTGCGGACACTGTGGCCGTTATCGACGTAGCCGGATACGTGGCCGACCTCAAGGATCATTCCGTCGATCACGGATTTCACGTGCACGACGAGCGCCACTTCGTCGAGACCTACTCGTTGCGCCAGACCTGGGAAGTCGACCTGCACCCTGAGGAGGGCTGCGGGGGTCCCCTGGACCTGCACCTGGCTCTGGAGGTCGACCCTCGCACCCTTCTTTCCTTCGAGGACGCGGTCATCGACTTGCCCGAGGAGGCCGAGCCACCCGACGAGTACCATTTTCCCCTCACCTTCACCTGGGGCCTGCCGCCGTTGCCCAATGGACCCGACCTGCTGCGTCTGGCCATCGACCTGGCCGGCGTGGGCGGCATCGACCTGCCCCTGGAGGTCTCGGCCATCGACTCTTTCGCCTCGGCCACCGACGCCCCGGAACGCCGGTTGTCCATCGTGGCCCGCTACCCCGTATCGCTGGCCCGGGTGCTGGGCGGGGAGGAACTGCTGTGCGACGTCTTCGACCGGTGCCTGGCGGTGAGCCGTCACCTCCTCGAGGCCGCCCCCGGATGGCTCAACGAATGACCCGCCGTCGGGCGCCCCGGCTGGTCGCTACGGCCGCTGTATGCGTGGCAGCGGCGCTGGGGCTCGGTGGGTGCGCCAACGCCCACGCTTTGGCCCTCGTGCGCCAGGCCTGCACCCACGTCGACCGCTCACTCGACCTCTACAAGAAGTCGACCACCGATGTCTCCCCCGCCACCCAGCAGGCCGACAGCACCTCCGCCCTCATACAGTTGCGCGACGCCCTTCCTCTGGCCGCCACCGCCGCCGGCGAGAACGCCCAGTGGCAGGCCTTCATGACCACCCTGTCGGAGAGCTCGCGGGTGCCGGAGGCGGACCTGGTGATCGCCCTCACCCAGCAGTGTGCCAGCGTGGCCCAAGGAGGCCAGAACAACTTCTCGCCCGCCGCCGCTGGCGCCCCGGTGGACACGAACCCCACCGTCGGGCAGTGACACGGACCGCTCGTCTCGAACCACCAACCGGGAGCCGGGGTCGCCGCCGGATCCGGGCGTCGGCTCAGAGCTTGGGCGTGTAACCAGCCGGCAGGGTGATCGACTTCTGCTCCAGGAACAGTTCCAGCCCTTCGGGGCCGAACTCCCGGCCCAGGCCTGACTCCTTGTAGCCGCCGAAGGGGGTGGCGAAGTCGATGGGGATCGGGCTGTTCAACATGTAGGTCCCGGTCCGCACCTTACGGGCCACCTCGAGGCCCCGGTCGGGGTCGGCCGTCCACACCGAGCCGCACAGCCCGTAACTCGAGTCGTTCGCCACCGCCACCGCCTGGTCATCACCCTCGTAGGGGATCACGACCAACACCGGCCCGAAGATCTCCTCCTGGGCGATGCGCATCGAGTTGTCGACGTCGACGAAGAGCGTGGGCTCGACGAACCAGCCCCGGTCGATGCCGGCCGGGCGGCCGCCGCCGAGGGCCACCTTGGCCCCCTCTTCCTGGCCGATCTTGATGTAACCCTCCACTCGCTCCCGCTGACGCTCGGCCACCAGCGGCCCCACCTCGGTGGCCGGGTCGAGCGGGTCGCCCACCTTCATGGCCGACATGCGCTCGCTCAGTGCGTCGACCACCTCCTGGTAGCGGTCACGGGGAGCGAGGATGCGGGTCTGGGCGATGCACGCCTCGCCGTTGTTCATGATGGCGTTGCCCAGCAACATGGGCAGGGCCTCGTCGAGGTCGGCGTCGTCGAGGACGATGGCCGCCGATTTGCCTCCCAGCTCCAGGCTGAATCGCTTGAGCTGCTCGCCGCAGATGGCCCCGATCTTCTTGCCCGCCACCGTGGAGCCGGTGAACGACACCTTGTCGACCTTCGGGTGGCGCACCAGGTACTCGCCCACCTGGCGGCCGGCCGGCACCACGCTCAGGACGCCCTTGGGCAGGCCGGCACCCTCGAACAGCTCGGCCAGGCGCAGGGCGTCGAGGGGGGTCTCGGGCGCCGGCTTGAACACCACCGTGCACCCGGCCACCAGCGCCGGGGCGAGCTTGGCGGCGGCGATGAACAGCGGCACGTTCCAGGGCGCGATGGCCGCCACCACCCCCACCGGCTCGTTGGTGACCAGCACCGGGCCCATGAGCCCGGCCCGTACCTCGTCGAAGGCGTAGGTGCCGGCCATGTCCGCGTAGTAGTTGAAGATCATGGTCGGAGCCAGGACCTGACCCATGGTCCCCCACGACACCGGCGCACCCATCTCGGTGGTGATGAGGGCGGCCATCTCCGCCATCTCGGCCTGGATGGCCTCGGACACCTTGGTCAAGACGAGGGCCCGCTCGGCCGGTGCCAGGTGCGGCCACGGACCTTCGTCGAAGGCCCGGCGAGCGGCCTCCACGGCCCGGTCCATGTCGGCCTCGGTGGCCTCGGGGGCCCGGCCTGCCGGCTCCTCGGTGCTGGGGTTGATGACCTCGACGGTCCCGGTACCAGCCGGTGCCTTCCACTCGCCGCCGATGAAGAACCGGTCGTAGACCTTCAGCTCGCCTGCCACGTTTCCTCCTCCGACTGGGCCTCTTCGGCCACGCCCAGACCGGCCCGCCCTCTCCGGACGAACCCGAACTGGAACCGGTTTCCGTTCCAGCCGATGCTATCCGGGCTGGGTGGAGGTGATCTGCGAGGCCGGAGGGACGGCCAAGGCCGGCGCCCGTCCCACTCGGGTCAGCTCCAGCTCCACACTGATGCGTTCGGCGGAGTTGGTGACCGTGACCTGCTCGAACCGCACGAACTCGCCGCTCACCGCAGCCGAGAACGACGTGGTGCCCGACGGGACCCCCCCCAGCAGTCGAGTGAGCAGCAGGTGGGTCTGTCCGGGGACGAAGTGGTAGACGCCGCCCCGTGCGGTCACGGCGACGGCGCCCGTCAACGACCGCAAGGGGAACAGCAGCTCCGACACCGCCTGTTGGCCGAACGACTGGGAACCGGCCGAGCCGGCCGAGCCGGCCGAGCCGGCCAGCCGGTACCACTTACCGTCGCCGGCGCCCTCGAAGCGCTGGGTCCCCACCACCAGCGCGGTCACGACTTTCCCGGTCACGGTGGTCGTCTCCTCCACCCGGTCGGGTGCCTGGTAGACGAGGACGGCCCCCTCCGAGGTCGTCCCGGCGCGGGAGTGGGCCGAGGGTGGCGGACCGGCGGAGACGGTGTCGGTCAAGACGAAGCTGGTGGCTCCGGTGGTGTTGGCCGCCGCCGTGCGCAGCTGCTCTTGGGCATTGGGCGGCGCGGTGGCCAGCGACAGGGAGATGGCACCGAGCGACAACAGGGTCAGGACACCCAGGAGGAGGTGGGGAGCGGCCCGGTTGGCGATCTGCACGGTCGCCAGTATGGTGCGGCGGGCTCCAGCCGGTCAGATCGACGCCTGTTGGCGGGGCACACCGTGCTGGCGCAAGCGGCCGGCGACCCACGCCACGCTGTTGGGCCCGGCCATGGCCTGCTCCCAGCCATCGAGCACCTGCTCCATCTGTCCCCGCTCCGGCACCCAGCCCACCACGGCCACCGTGATCTCGTCGACAGGGACGTCGGAGCGGTACACGTCGCCGAAGGGATCCTCGGTCATGGGCACGTTGGGTTCCCGCATCACGTAGAGCTCGCCGGTGTCGGCCACCCATGACAGTTCGTAACGGGCTCCGTCGGCGTCACGCCACTCGGTGCCGAGCTCGATCTCCTCGGATCGTCGCCGACGCTCGTCCTGGGCGTAGAACTCCTCGATGTTGATGGTGGCTCCTGTCGGGAGAACACTTCTCGCCCGTTGCTCACTGGTACGTCCTCGGTGACTGTAACCGGTTGCCACGGGGCCACGGAGCGACCTCCGACAACGGCCTTACCCTGGGTGTCTTTTCCCTGGGTGTCTTTCACGCCGTCCGCCTCCTCCAGGCCGTGGGCGCGCAGCGCACAGCGACCCCACCCTCTTAGCCTGTTGGCAGTGTTCGGAAGTCGCCGAGGCGCACATGCCCACCATCGGAGACAGGCCACGGCCGAGGATCGCCTGCGTTCGCTCGGCACCCAGGCGCCCCAGATGCGCCACGACGTCCTCCACGCCCTGGCTCGTGAGCGGGCCCGCCGGGTCGTGCCTCGAAGCCTGTGGGCGCTGGTGGCCGCCGCCGTGGTGGCCTATTTCGCCGTGCAACTGCTCCGGCCGGTTCCAGGGCCCGTCTTCCGCTCGGCGCTGTCCTCGTCGGTGCGCCTGCCGGGCACTTTGCCCTCGCTCTCCTGGCCCTCGAGCGGCTCGGCCGCCCTGGAGCTCCAAGGAGGTGCGGTGCTGGGCTCGTCGGGAGGCGATGCGGCGGTCCCCATCGCCAGCATCGCCAAGGTCTTGACCGCCTACGTCGTGCTCCAGGACCACCCCCTCGCCCCGGGAGACCAGGGGCCCTCCATCGTCGTCAGCCCTGACGTCTTCGCCGACTACCGGCAGGGAGTGGCCGCCCAGGAGTCGGAGATGGCGGTGACAGCCGGCGAGAGCCTGACCGAGCTCCAGGCGCTCCAAGGGCTGCTGGTGCTGGGTGCCAACGACATGGCCACCCTGTTGGCCGACTGGGACGCAGGAAACGTCTCCGCCTTTCTCTCCAAGATGACCAGCACGGCCCGCGCACTGGGGTTGCGCTCCACCGACATCACCGATCCCAGCGGGCTCGACTCCACCACGGTCAGCAGCCCCTCGGACCTGCTCGAGCTGGGACAAGCAGCCATGGGCGTCCCCGCCCTGGCCCAGATCGTGGACACCGCTCAGGTGACCCTGCCCCTGGCCGGCACCGTCTACAACACCGACGCCGATCTGGGCAGTGACGGCATCGTGGGCATCAAGACGGGCAACGACAGCGCGGCAGGCGGATGCTTCCTCTTCGCCGCCCGGAGCACGGTGTCGGGCCGGTCGCTGACGCTCATCGGTGTGGTGCTGGGCCAGGACACCGTTACTCCCACCGCTGCCGCCCTGCGCGCCGCCGAGTCGCTGGTGACGAAGGCCGTGATGTCCGCCTCCCCCCTCCCCCTCCTCGGTCCGGGCCGGGTCGTGGGACACCTGCAGTCCGCTTGGGGGTCCTCGGTGCCTGCGGTGGCGTCGACCATGCCCACCGTGGTGGCCTGGCCCGGGCTCAGCGTCCCGGTCGTGGTGAAGGTGGCGATGCCGGCGCACGCCATCTCGAAGGGCCAGCGACTGGGAACTCTCGAAGTGGACATGGGCGGCCAGCACGTGGAGGTGGTGGTGGAGGCGGCCGGCGGGCTCTCGGGTCCTTCCCTCCTCTGGCGCCTGACCCACTTTTGAGGCAGAAGGGGTCACCGGGGGCTTGCGCCCATAGTCCTGAGCATGCGTATCCCGTCCGTCCGGACGAACCGGCACAAGAGCCCGGCGGCGATGAGGAGGAAGGCGATGTCGAGGGCGGTCGTGTAGTTCCAGTGGACGGCCATGCCGAAGGTCTTTGCCTGACGACCAGCTGGGACGAGGCCGAGCCCCAGAAAGAGGAACTCGACGACGTACCCGGCGAGCGCCATGGTCAGGTAGAAGGCCCCGAAGACGAAGAGCGTCATGCGCCAGCCGTAGTACTTCCGGTAGATGGCCAGGATGGGCAGGATGATGAGATCGGCGAAGACGAAGGACACCACTCCGCCGAAGCTGATGCCACCGTTCCAGAGGACGGCGGCCAAGGGCACGTTGCCGATGGAGCACACGAAGCTCATCATGCTCATGACGGGCCCGATGACCGGTCCCCACAGCTTCGAGAGCGTCGGATGGTGTACGAGGAACAGGGTCCGCCAGAAGGTATCGGGTACCCAGGCGGCGACGGCCCCGGCCAGGAGCAAGCCGACGACGATGTCTCGAACGACCGCCGCCCACTCCATGACGAAGATGTGGGAGACCGAGGTCAGCCCCGAGCGCGATCCGAGCTTGTGCCACCAGCGGCTGCCTTCCTGAATGGACATGTCCATGGCGGCGTGGCCCTCCATGGATCCGGCCAAGCCCTTGTCGGCCTGTGCCCTTGCCGTCATCACGAGCTTCGTGCGCAGGCAGAGCCGGAACGTCACCGCCAGGAGCACGATCATGACGGGGCCACCTATGGACTCGCCCAAGGTGAACTGCCAGCCCATGAGAAGGGCCAGGACGATTCCCAGTTCGACGACCAGGTTGGTCGAAGCGATCTCGAAGGCCATGGCGGCGGTGAAGCTCGCCCCCTTGCGAAACAGCGTCCGGGCCAGCGCCACGGCGGCGTAGGAGCAGGACGATGATGCAGCACCGAGCCCGGTGGCCAGGGCCAGGGCTCTCGGTCGGTCGTCGCCGAGGAGCTCGACGATGCTCGCTCGTGGCACGACGGCTTGCACCACCGAGGCCAAGACGAATCCGAGGATCAACGCCCACAGAATCTCCCAGGCCATGGTGCCCGAGATCTCCAGCGCGTGACCAAGGGCTCTCGGCAGACCCATGGGGAGCGGGGCGCTACGCGGGCGGAGCTGCTACGACCGCACGAGGCGGGCCACGGCGGCCGAGGCTTCGGCCACCTTGGCTCTCGCCTCGGGACCACCGGACTCGATCGCCTCTCGGACGCAGTGGGCCAGATGGTCATCGAGCAGTTCCAGGGCCACCTGCTGCAGCGCCCGCGTGGCGGCAGACACCTGTGTGAGCACGTCGATGCAGTACGCCTCCTCCTTCACCATGCGCTGGAGCCCTCGGACCTGGCCTTCGATCCGCCGCAAGCGCTTTTCGACCGAGTCCTTCTTCCCCCTGTAGCCGACCATCCCCACCTCCCTTGCCGGGGCCACCATACCCCTAGGGGGTAAGGGGGCCAGGAGGCACGGCCCGGGCGCCGTCGAATCTGCGCCGGCGCCGGGAGTTCAGCTGCTTCGGGCCTGCAGTGCCGTTGTCGCCGTCCGAGGTAGGGGGTAGGGCGTCAGCTTCGACGTGCTCAACCACGAGGGGTCGACGGTATAGGCCTCGGCCACCCATCCGGCCCCTGGCTGGGGAGCATCCGTTGCCGTCGGTGGATAGAGGGTGACGAGCACCGTGCCGTGCGGAGCTATGTGCACGGCTCCGTGGGTCGCACTCGCCCAGAAACCGACAGCGGTGTCTCCGGTGTTCACGATGAAATGCGGATCTATCGTGGCGTCAGTTTCATTGTGTACGAGCACTTCCACGTCTTTCACCATTCGGCCGGAATGTGTCGTAGCCACCCTTTTGATGGACAACGACACGGGAGAGCCTGAAAAGGCCAGAACGCACAGCGCAACAGCGCCGAGACAGGGCAGGGTCACGGCGGCACCAAGCCATCTCTTGCCACCGCCGGGTAGGAAGGACAACCGACGGGTCGGGACCACTCGGGGCACGCCTTGCACGGACAAGGCGGCGATGACGACGACAGGCACGAGGTCGACCATGTAACTGGACAAGCTCCGAGGCGCCAGAAAGAACGGGAGGATGACGAGCATCATCCACACCCGTTTCAACTCGGCGTACCACAAGAGGAAGGCCATGAGTCCCGCCACCCATGCCAGGGCGGCGGCGAAGGTGAGCATGGTCAGATTGGCGCCGCTCACCACCCCGTGGATGGCCAGGGTGACGATCCCCTGCCCGTCGGCCACGAGACCACCCGTCAAGGGCAGGAACGTGCCATGGACCCAGGCCGAGGGTTGCCAAACGGCGAACGGCATGTTGACGGCGGCGAACACGGCGACCACCGTGGCGAGGTAACGGATGGCGAGTGGCAGGGCAGGGCGCTCACGTCGCTGGGCTTCGAGGTAGATACCTACCGTCAGGAAGGGCACGCAGAACCAAGGTTCCTGTTTGATGGCACACGCCAGCCCGAGCGCCACCGGACCGATCCACCGGGCGGCGCCAGTCGAGCGCTCCTGTCCGAAGCGATCCCACCGCCACACGGCCAGGACCAGGAACGGCAGGAACAGCGCATCCGTTTCTCCCGAGCTGAATCCGCCCACCAGTGTCGGGATCAGGGCCACCAGCGCCGCTACCCACCGCAGCGAAGCCGGCAACAGAACGAACAGAAGAACAACCGTCACCATCCAAAAGATGAGATCGTTCCAGTCGACAACCATGTGGTGGAAGCCCAGGAGCATGGCGGGAACCTCGAGCAGGAACGAACCTGCCGGATACGAGAAATGCGCCACATGACCACCGGCGACGGTGTCGGTCCAGAAGAGGGCTGGAACTTTCAACAGGGTTCGGGCGGCCGCCGTCATCGATTCCACGTATGGGTCTCTTCCCCGCAACAGGGCACGGCCGGCAATCTGGTCGAAGGCAGCGGAGTCTGTGGTGTAGAAGATCCGGGTGTTGATCACCGCGGCCTGTGGGATCACCACCGCCACCAGGGTGGCGATCAAAGCCGCTCCTTGGATGAATCGCCCCCGCGGGTCCTTTACGATCCAGCAGGCGGCGATGCCGGCGATGCCGGCCAGGACCATCAAAGGGGCCAAGGCCGCTGAGGCACTCGACCACCACCAGAAGCTCCAGGCGTTGAATCCGCCGGTGAGCACCGCCACCCAGGCGAGACTCCAGGCCGCCCGCTCTGCCAATTGGGAATGGCGTGGAGCAAACCGGGCATTCTCACCATCGACCGGAGGACGAGTCGAACTGCGGTCCTGGTCGTGGGGCGGGCTGATGATCAACACGTCCTCAGTATGCCGGTGTCCGCTGGTTGCCACCATGCGGGACGAACGACCTCTTGGGCGAACCGGATCCGGATGCGGCCGTCACGATACGGTCTTCGCATGAGCCGTCGTCCAAGACGAGGTGCCTTGCCGGCGGCCGAAGCGAAGTCGACCGGTCCTTCCGGTCATGTCGATGCGATCCACCTGCGGTCGATCCCACCGCCATCACCGGTGACGTCGCCGCCGCCAGGAGCGCTGTCCGTCCGACGTCGTCCGGTCGTCAGTGCTGGGATCGTTGCTGCGGGCTTGTTCATTCTCGTCGGTGCGCTGTACGTGGCGGCCATGCATGCCAATGCTGGCGATTCGGACGGGGCCACGGTAGTGCTCGAGGGCCATGCTATGGCAAGTGGCAATCCCCTGTTGAAGGGATGGTCATTGTCTCTCGACTCGTTTTGGGCGGTCGACGCTCTCTTTTACGCTGCCATCGAAGCGGCGATCGGTGTTCACTCGTTGCTGCTCTACTTGGTGCCGGCCATCATCGCCGCCTTGGTGGTGGCATTGGGAGCTGTCCTCGCCCGTGATCGACGAAAGGGGCCAGCCGCTTGGGCGGCCGCGCTCACGGTGGTGGCCCTGCTCGGCATGCCGACTCATTCATTGTCGACGGTGTTTCTCCGAGGTCCATTACATGTTGGAACCGTTCTCTGGTGCCTCATCGCTTTTGCCGGCCTGCGCTCGGGCCGGTTGGGCTGGGGGTGGATAGTCGCCGTCGTCTTCCTCACTGCCGGTCTCTTGGGCGACGGCTTGACGTTCCCCCTCGGGGTGGCGCCCGTCATCGGGGGGGGAGCCGTGGCCATGCTGCGCACGCGGACGTGGCGGGCCGGTGCCCCCGAGGTCGCCGCCGCGGTAGCGGCGGTGGTTCTCGATGCCGGAATTCGCCAGGTAGCCGATCTGGCCGGTTCGTTCACGATCAACACCCACCACCCGATCGCCTCGGCAGCGCAAGCAGCTGCCAATCTGCCCCGTATCGCCACCTGGAGCGCCGGCCTGCTGGGCGTGGGCGACAACGGTCTCGGCAACGGGGGCGTACCCGCCGCCTTGCAGATCGTCCACGTCGCCGGTCTGGCCGTCGTGGTGCTGGCCGTGGCGCTGGCGGCGGCCGCTCTCTTCCGGGGGGCCATCCGCGGTCGAGCTCCGGAACCACAGGACTCTTGGCGCCTGGACGACCTGTTGATCCTGGCCGTCATCAGCGATCTCGTCGTGTTCGTGGTCCTCACCTACGGGTCAAGCCCCGGATATCTGCGTTACCTCACCGGTGCCCTCGTGTTCGGCAGCGTGTTGGCCGGACGAGCCGTCGGTGGCGCTGTCGACCGCAGCTTGCGCCCGTCCTGGGTGTCGGCGGCGTCGGGTGTCACGGTCATGGCGGTATCGGCACTGTTGGCCGCCGGCTTCGGTTTCACCCTGGCCGCTCCCCTGCCGAATCGGCCTTTCAGCCATCTCGGCCGATACCTGGAAACCCGCCACCTGACCGAGGGCGTAGGGGACTACTGGAGCGCGTCGATCGTCACCGTGGCCACCGACGGCGCCGTGACGGTGCGACCGGTGGTGGCGACGCCCAAAGGCCGGGTGGAGCGTTATCAACGGCAGTCCAGCGCAACCTGGTACGAGGGATCGTTTCAGTTCCTCGTGTACAACACGGCGGAACCTTGGGGCGGCGTCGACCTCATCAGCGCCTCGGCGACGTTCGGACGGGTTTCCTCGGTGCACGACGTCGGCACGTACCGCGTTCTCACCTGGCGCCACCGCATCAGGGTGTCCACCGTCGGCTATGACAACGACGGTTGAAGGCCTTCGCTTCGGTCGTCCCGGCCTCGACCACCTGTGACGCGGCCGGTGCGTTATGGTCGAGGGTCGTGGTGCTGTCATCTGGGGCACGTCCCGGCGGGGTGCGGCATGGATGGCTTCGACGGTCCCAGGTCCCTCGTTCATCAAGGAAGCTTCTCGGGGCCCCCAGGGTCCTGGTCGAGGTCGAGCACGAACATCCGTGACGGCGACGACCGGCCGCCTCGCCTCCGTCGGAGCTGCGGTCGACGCCCGCACGCCCTGGGCACGTGGCGACGCCGCTCCGCGACCGTGTGGAGAACTCCCTGATCCTGTGCCCGCAGTGGGGGGGCCACTCGGACGCGGGCAGCGGCAGGCGCCACTGATCCGGCGGTCACCGTGGCTGGTCGTAGCAGCTTGCGTCGTCTTCGGGACCATGGCCCGGTGCTGGATCTTGCTCCACTTACCCCTGTCCTCTGACGAAGCGGTAGCCGGCATCTC